>NZ_MOEN01000010.1 GCF_001968985.1 Desulfurobacterium indicum
TGTAGTTCCATTTTTGCCTCCTGGGGTTGGTATTTGTGGGGTGTTCCCCAGGAGGTTATCCCATTTCTCAAGCTTACACAAAATATCGTACACTACCACTTTGCTCGTTGGAACTCCTGTTCTTCTTATTACCTTTATTGTTGGTCTGGTCATAAGTGTCTTTCAGGCGGCAACACAGATTCATGAGATGACACTTACGTTTATTCCTAAGATTCTTGCGGCAATTATTGCTCTTTTTATATTCGGCAGTTGGATGATGATAAAACTCGTTGATTATACCAGGGAAAACTTTAACCTTATTGCGTCGTTGCTAAAATGAACAGTATTGTTACTCCTTCTCAGATTGGCGGGTTTTTTGCTGTTCTTTCCAGATTGGGCGCTTTTTTTATGGCTTTTCCTTTTGTTAACACCTCTATGATTCCAGCAAATGTCAGGGTTTTGCTTCTTGTTTCTCTTTCATTCTTTGTATCACTACTTGTTAATGTTCAGGTTCCTATAGAGCATTATGCGCTTATTGATATGGCTACTATGGTTTTGAAAGAGGTGTTCATAGGATTATCTTTTGCCCTTCTTGCGGCCATTTTTTTAGGAATTGTCTCTTATGCTGCAGAGCTTATAAGTTATTCAATGGGACTTACCGTTGCTAATATGTTTGATCCGACATTTGGAGTTGTTTCTGTTCTGGATAGACTATACATATTGATCTTTTATCTCGTCTTTTTTATCACCGGCAGTTATAGGCTTTTAATCGGTGCTGCAGTGGCAAGTTTCAGGGTAATCCCCGTGGGGAAAACAGTTTCATTTAATATTGATGGTATTTTTCAATTTTTTATCTTAAAAGCATCTCTGCTGTTTTCTCTTGCTTTTAAACTGGCTTTTCCCATAATGCTTACACTTTTTGTTACAAATCTTGCCCTTGCTCTTATAAATAGGTTGATTCCTCAAATAAATGTTTTCATAGTAGGACTTCCTCTGCAGATATTTGTAGGGCTTTTTGCCCTTATTGTAGGATTTTCCGCCATAGTTTATGCTATAAATTCTTTGGTGGATATGCTGGTATCGAATCTCTTTACTCTCATTAAACTTTTTGGTGGTTAATGAATGGCTAAAGATCCAAGTAAAACCGAAAAGGCAACTCCCCGGCGGCGTCAGAAGGCAAGAGAAGAAGGACAGGTATTAAAAAGTCAGGATGTTCCGATAGCAGCCACTCTTTTAATGATGTTTCTTGTTCTGATATTCTACATTCCATTTGCCTCTGATAAGCTTATTGCTTATTTTCGTTATTCATTTTCCCAGTGTAATAATGTATTTTATCCCTCTTTTTTTATTTTAACGGGTAAAATTTTTTTAATCCTCACCCTTGTTGTTATGGTTCCGCTACTTGTTTCGGGAATAGCTTCAAATGTTCTTCAGTTTGGATTCATTTTTTCTACTAAAGCTATACAGCCAAAGCTTGACATGATAAATCCCATTAAAGGTCTTGGAAGACTTTTCTCTATGAAAACATTTTTTGAAACGTTCAGAAATGTTTTAAAATTAACAGTTGCTATTGTAGTTGCTTATTACACTGTAAAACCAATTTTTCCCGAAATATTCAGCATGTTTACCTTTTCTATAAATCAGCAGGCCTACTTTATAATGAAATATACTTTGATTCTTATTCTTGCTTTTGGTCTTTTTTCTATTCCCATTGCGGGGATAGATTTTTTCTATCGTAGATGGGAGTATGAAGAAAACTTGAAAATGACAAAACAAGAAGTTAAAGAAGAGTATAAACAACAGGAAGGACATCCGCTTATAAAATCTGCCATACGGAAAAAACAAAGAGAAATCGCTATGCGCAGGATGATGGCAGAGGTTCCGAAAGCGGATGTTGTGATAACAAACCCGGAACACTATGCTGTTGCTTTAAAATATGAGCGGAAAAAGATGGTGGCACCTACGGTTGTTGCTAAAGGTGTTGATGAGATAGCTCTGCGCATAAAGGAGATAGCAAGAGAACATAATGTTCCTATCGTTGAGAATCCGCCGTTAGCAAGGACACTTTACGAATCGTGTGATGTTGGGGATACGATTCCTGAGGAGCTTTATGTTGCTATTGCCCGGATACTTGCAAAGATTTATCGTCGTAGAAAGCTTTAATCTTTTAGAAGTTCTTTTAGCTTTAAGGCATTTTTAGGAGCGTATCCCTTTGCCGTATTGTTAAAAAAGCACAGTTTTGTTTTTGATTCTACGGATTTTATCTTTTCTGCAAACTCTTTAAGCTCTTCGTTTGAGTAGCAGTAGTCGTATAACTTTTCTCTTCCGTGAAATCTAAAATATGCAATTTCTTCCGTGGCGTTTCCGCCGTTAAACCAATTTAGACTGGTAGGAAAGTCCGAGAAACACACGGGAAGGTTGTTGTTTTTAAAGAAATTTTTTTCGTTTTCCCATTCCTTTGCCCGTAGTTCAAAAACTATGGGAATTTCTTTGAAGGTATCTAATATTTTCATAATGAAATCTTTACTCTTTTCTGTTGGTTTGAAACTTGCCGGAAATTGGGCTAAAAATCCGAAGAGCTTTTCTTTTAGTATCTCTTTTGTCTCGAGAAAAGGTTTTATGTTTTTTTCTTCCAAATGACCGTAATGAGTGATGCCTCTAAACAGTTTAAATACGAACGTTAGATCTGCTTTTGTGTAGTTTCTTAAGGAACTTTTAGCAGGTAACCGGTAGAACGTGGAGTTTATTTCAACTCCGTTAAATATTCTGCTGTAGTAGCTCAGCCACGATGACATGGGAAAACCTTCTGGATAAAAAACGTTTTTCCATTCTCTATACATGAATCCGCTGGTGCCAATGATTAACATCTATACCTCCCATTTCTTGACTATTCATGCTTTAAAGATAAAAATAAGTGTTATCATAGTTTTAAAAATTTGACTGCGTTTTTGTAAATGTCAGTATTTAACATTGTAATAAAATCTGGAGGTTTGCATAGATGTTTAAGGTGCTTGTTACGGAACACATTGCGGAACCGGGAATAAACATTCTTAAAAGTCAGCCGGACGTAGAACTTACCTATGATCCGGAGCTTTTCAGGAATTTTGAGAGAATTCTTGAAATTATTCCTGAGTATGATGCCATAATAACACGAAGTGGAACACCGGTTAACAAGGAGCTTATTTCAAAAGCTAAAAAGCTAAAAGTTATCGGTAGAGCTGGTGTTGGTGTTGATAATATCGATCTTGAAGAGGCATCAAGAAGAGGGATTTTAGTTGTTAATGCCCCTACCGGTAATACTCTTGCGGCAACAGAACATACGATGGGAATGATGATAGCCGCTGCCCGGCAAATTCCCTATGCCCATAAATCTTTGAAAGATGAGAGGAGATGGGACAGGAAGAAATTTATGGGAGTTGAGCTTTCAGGTAAAACACTTGGTATCATAGGTTTTGGTCGTATCGGTTCAAGGGTTGGTATAAGGGCAAAAGCTTTTGATATGAAGGTAATAGCTTATGACCCTTATATAAAGAAAGAAAAAGCAGAAAAGCTGGGCGTTGAGCTTGTAGATAACCTTGATACACTTCTTGAAAGAGCTGATGTTATAACTGTTCACACTCCCCTTACAGATGAAACCAGGAACATGATAACCAGGAAAGAGATAGAAAAGATGAAAGACGGAGTTATTCTTCTCAACATTGCGAGGGGAGGCATTATAAACGAGAAGGATCTCTATGATGCTCTTGTGAGCGGTAAGGTAAGAGCTGCCGCAGTTGATGTTTTTGTTAAGGAGCCTGCTACTGATAATATTCTTCTTGAAGCTCCGAACATCATTGTTACTCCTCATATAGGTGCCAACACTTATGAGTCACAGACAAATGTTGCGGTTATTATTGCAAATCAGGTTCTGGCGGCACTTCGCGGTGAACAGGTTGAGTTCTCTGTTAATGCTCCGTTTGAAGAAACAACTGCTAAGGTTATGAAGCCATGGATGGAACTTGCAGAGAAACTCGGAAAGTTTGCCGTTCAGGTTGCCTGTGCTCGTTCCAGGGAAATAGTTATTGAGTATAACGGTGATCTCGGAGAGGATGTAAAGGCGTTTACAGCTGCCTTCTTAAAAGGTTTTCTTGCTCCGATTGTTGATCTTCCGGTTAATTACATTAATGCACCTTTCCTGGCAAAGGAAAGAGGTATAAATATCGTTGAAATTAGAAGGGAAGAAGGTGTTAACTTTAAAAGGCTTATAAGAATAAGTTGCGGAACCGAGAAGGGAACATTCTCAATAGCCGGGACAGTAATTGAAGATAAGTTTCCTAAGATTGTTGAAATTAATGGGTTCCTGTTTGATCTTTCCCCTGAAGGCAAGTTTCTTCTCATCAAAAATATTGATATTCCGGGAGTTATCGGGAAGCTTGGTTCAATATTAGGGAAACACAACGTTAATATTGCAGGTTTCCAACTTGGAAGAGTTGGCAGGGGGAAAGAAGCCAAAGCTGTTATTCTTGTTGATGATGATGTTCCAGAAGGGGCTATTGAAGAGATGAAAAAACTTCCTGAGATTATGGAAATTCAAAAGGTAGACCTTGGTTAATTTTTGGCGCCGTTGAGGCGCCTTTAAATCCTATTCTCTGTATAGTATGGGTATAATAGGTTTTACTATCTTTATGATTTTCTTTCTTCTCTATCTTAAACATCTGGGAAAAATAAAATGAATGTGAAAGAATTTGAAAAGGAACTTATGAAAATTTCAAAACCCGGTTCTTATCTTCCTCTTGAGATGAATCTTTTGAATGTTTCCTTTGATGAAAGACCGGTAAGATTTATTCTCTGCTATCCGGACCTTTATGAGATAGGAATGTCTCACGCAGGCGGGAAGATTCTTTACCATGTTATTAATAATCTTACAGATTTTGCCCTATGTCACAGGGTTTATCTTCCGAAACCTGACATGCAGGCTTTTTTGAAAGAGAAAAAGTTTCCTCTTTATGCTCTTGAATCAATGAAACCTGTAAAAGATTATGACTTTCTCGGGTTCTCTTTACTTACGGAGCTCGTCTATACTAACGTTTTAAAAGTCCTTGAGCTGTCACATATCCCTTTGAGAGCTTCTGAAAGAGGAGAAGAGTTTCCCATAATTCAGGCAGGAGGAACATGCACGTTAAATCCTGTGCTTCTTTCTCCGTTTATTGATCTTTTTGTTATTGGTGACGGGGAAGAGGTGATGGTAGAGCTCGCCCGTCTGATGAAAGAGAAAAAAGAACTTAATTTAAGTAAAAGGGAATTTCTTGAAAGAGCTGTTGATTTGGAAGGTGTTTATGTCCCGTCTCTTGGTAAAAGGCCTGTTAAAAAAGCTGTCTTTCACGGTTTGAAAAAGGAATTTTATCCTGTTAGTCCTGTTGTTCCTTCCGTTGAAATCGTTCATGACAGAATAGTTGTTGAGGCTATGAGAGGTTGTCTAAGAGGATGTCGCTACTGTCAGGCAGGTTTTGCTTACAGACCTTACAGAGAAAGAAGTGTGGATGAGATAGTTTCTATCTTGGGAGAAACGTTTGAAAATACCGGTTATGAAGAAGCTTCACTTCTCTCTTTAAGTATTTCTGACCATTCTAAGTTTAACGAACTTATACCTTCTGTTATGAAGTTTTGTAATGCAAGAATGATAGGACTTTCCCTCCCTTCCATGAGGGTTAAAGGCTTTAATCCTGATCTTGCAACGCAGCTTATGAGGATAAGAAAGTCAAGCTTTACGATTGCTCCAGAAGCAGCTACAGAGAGATTAAGAAAAGTTATAAACAAGGATCTTTCGGAAGAGGATATTCTTTCTCTTGTAGATGGACTTTTTGAGAGAGGTTGGAGCAAATTAAAATTCTATTTTATGATAGGGCTTCCTACCGAAACAGATAAAGATATAGAGGCTTTAGCAGGACTTCTCTGGAAAATCTACGGTATAAGCAGAAAGTATAAGGGAAGAAAACATCTGGCTGCAGGATTTTCCATATTCGTTCCGAAGCCTTTCACGCCGTTCCAGTGGGAAAGATTTATATCCCTTGAAGAGGCCAGAAAAAAAATAGACTACATCAAAGAACATGCTCCAAGGTCGTTCAAGCTTCGGTTTCACGCTCCTGAAATGTCTCTTCTTGAAGCTCTTTTAACAAGAGGAGATGAGAAGATGGCTGAAGTGCTGGAGATGGCTTTTAAATACGGTGCGTGTCTTGACAGCTGGGAAGAGCATTTCCGTTTTGATATATGGCAGAGGGCGTTTAAAGAGGTTGGCATTGATATAGAAAAGGAAATTGGAGAAAAGACGATTGACGAACCGCTCCCTTGGGATTTTATAAAAGGTGTTGTTTCTAAAAAGTTCCTTTTGAAAGAGAGAGAAAAAGCTTATAGAGAGGAGAGAACGCCTGACTGCAGGATTGTCGGTTGTCACGGTTGCGGAGCCTGTACTTCGGATGAGATAACAAAATTGAAAGAGTTTCCTATACCTGAGAAGGTAGAGTTTTCGCTTCCTCCAGTCAAGAAGAGAGAATTTCCGCTTGTTGCCAAAGTAGCGTTCTTTTTTGAAAAGAAAGGGAAGAGCCGTTTTCTCTCCCTTCTTGATATTAACAGGGTATTTACGAGAATTTTTCGGCGTTTCGGTATTCCTGTAAAGTATCAGGGGAGATTTAATCCTCATCCGCGCTTCTCTATCCTGCTCGGTATTCCAACAGGTGTGGAAAGTAAAAATGAGATTATTGAAGTTGAACTTTATGAAGAGTTTACGCCTGATAATGGGTTGATTGAAAGATTTAATTCTGTGCTACCGGAAGGTTTAAGGTTTAAAAAGGCGGTTTCTCTTGGTAAAAAGGAATCTTTGTTAAAAAAGGTGAAAGAGGTCATTTACAGAATAGAAGATGATTTTGATATTGGTATGGTTAAAGATATTTTAGTTTCTCAGGAGCTTAAAAACAGAAAGGGAAAGATGGTTCAGGTGAGTCCTTTAGTGGCCGATTTTTCCGTCAGTAAAGGTATAATAGAACTGCACCTTAATGTTGTTAACGGGAGAATACTGAATATACAGGATTTTCTCTTCTGGATAGGGAAAGACCTTTCGTCCGTTTCAGTTGAAAGAGAGATAGTGGTGGGTTTATGAAGAAGATACTTATAAATGCGCTTCCTAAAGAGGTTAGAATAGCTATTCTCGAAGAAGGTCAGCTGGTGGAGTTTTATGTTGAGAGAAAAGGCAGCAGAGGCATTGTCGGGAACATCTACAAAGGAAAGGTTTTGAAAATACTTCCTGCCATTCAGGCCGCTTTTGTCGATCTGGGACATTACAAAAATGCATTTTTATACGTTAAAGATGCTGTAAGCTGGGAATTTGAAGATGAATTATTTGAAGAGAATAATCATGAAATAGAGCTTCCGCCGATAGAAGAAGTTTTGTCTCCCGGGCAGGAGATAGTAGTTCAGGTTACGAAGGAACCTTTAGGGACGAAAGGTCCGAGAGTTACTACAAATCTTACCATTCCCGGACACTATTTGATTTTGCTTCCTACAATAGAAAAGATAGGTATTTCCCGGAGAATAACCGATGAAGCAGAAAGGGAACGTCTGAAAGAGATAGGAGAATCTATTGTTCCCAAAGGTTACGGAGTAATTTTGAGAACTGCTGCTGAAGGTGCGACGGAAGAGGACCTGAAAAAGGATTTATCCTACCTTTTAAAGGTGTGGAATAGTCTGGAAAAGAAGATAGAAAAGAAGCCACCGCCGCTTCTTCTATATCAGGACCTTGAAATTGTTCCGAAAATTTTGAGAGATGTTCTGACTGATGATGTTGATGAGGTTCTTATAGATTCACTTCCTGAATACAGACGGGCTCTTAACTTTGCAAAAGCATTTATTCCGAAGCTTGCTGACAAAATAAAACTTTATGATGATGATAGGCCGATATTTGAGAAATACCCCGTTGAGGAAGCAATAAGTAAAGCGTTGTCAAGGAAAGTTTATCTTCCAGGCGGAGGCTATATTGTTATAGATGAGACTGAGGCTCTTGTATCCATTGATGTAAACAGCGGAAAGTTTAAAAAATCAAGTAACCTTGAAGAGACGGCTTTTAGTGTTAACTGCAAAGCTGCAAAGGAGATAGCGAGGCAATTAAGATTAAGAGATATCGGTGGAATAATCGTCATAGATTTTATAGATATGAAGTCTGAAGAAAACAAACAGAAGCTTATAGAAATACTTGAGCAAGAGCTTTCAAAAGACAGGGCTAAAACAAAAATAGTGAGTATGTCTGATCTTGGTCTTGTTGAGATGACGAGAAAGAGAGTTAAAAAAAGTCTCGGTAGAAGCCTTACGATGACATGTCCCTACTGTGAAGGTAAAGGAAGGGTTAAATCTGCCGATACAGTCGCTTTTGAAATAGAAAGGGAATTGCTTTTAATAGCAAGAGAGAACGGAAAGCAAAAGATAAAGGTTTATGCTCATCCAATGGTTGCTGAAAAGTTAAAGGTAGATGAAAAAGATATAATAGAGCGGATAGAGGAACTTTACGGTAAAGATATAAAAGTCATTTCCGTTGATAACTATCATATAGAAAAATATACAATAGCAAAGAGCGATTAAGGAGGTGTTGTGAAAAAATTTTTGCCAATTGTGGCATTTATTCTTATATCCGGATGTGCAAAGCAGGTTCAGACAGGGCAGGAACTTTTCAATAAAGGAACAAGTGCTGTTGAAAAAAAGGATTGGAATGATGCTGTTATAAATCTGAAAGAGGCTCTTTCTAAAGATCTAACTCCCCAGCAGAGAGAAAAGGCGATGATAATGCTTGCAGATGCATATTTCAAGAAGGAAGATTATACCGATGCTGCTCTTGAGTATAAAGAGTTTTTAACCCTTTTTCCGGCTTCGAAATATGCAGATAAAGCCTTGTTCCGCTTGTCTTTATGCTATCTCCAACTTGTGAAAGGTCCTCAATGGGATCAAACATTTACTAAAAAAGCTCTTGATGCGATAAACACGTTTATAGAAAATTATCCCGATTCACCTTTAAAAGAAAAAGCAGAACAGATAAGAAAAGAGTGCAGGAAAATTCTGGCAGAGCATATTGTCTATATAGGCTTAACTTACGATATGCTTCATCAATTTACCGCTTCCATTCAGCGCTATGAAGAGGCCAGAGCGCTTTATAGTGACGTTGAAGAACCTGATAAACTTCTGTTTTTGATAGGTAGAGCTCAGTATTTTGTTCCCATGCAGGCGGAAGAGAAGATAGAAGAATTAAAAGAACAGCTTGATGCTGAGAAGGAAAGGTTGGCTAAGGCTAAAACGGACGAAGAAGTAAAAGTTTGCAACAGGAGGATTTCTCTGCTTCTTAAAGATATTGAAAACTGGCAAAAGTTGGCAGATATGAATAGAAGGAAGGGAGAAAAGAATCTAAAAACTCTGATAATGAAATATCCAGATTCAATTTATGCATCCAAAGCCAGAGATATATTGAAAGGAAGTGAAAAGATAGAGATTTTTCCTGTTGAAAATCCCGTAAAGAAACCATTTTTCAGGTGGTTTTTTGAAACACTTTAAATCTGTGAGGTTATTATGCTTGCTAAAAGGATAATTCCCTGCCTTGATGTTAAAGAGGGAAGGGTAGTAAAAGGTGTCAATTTTGTGAATCTGATAGATGCCGGTGATCCTGTTGAAAATGCTAAGGTTTACGATGAACAGGGAGCCGATGAGCTGGTATTTCTTGACATAACGGCAAGTTATGAGAAGCGTTCAATAATGATAGATGTTGTCAGGCGGACGGCGGAATGTGTCTTTATGCCTCTTACCGTTGGTGGTGGTGTAAGAACTGTAGAGGATATAAGGAATCTGTTGAACGCCGGTGCCGATAAGGTTTCCATAAACACGGCTGCTGTTAAAAATCCCGAACTTATTTCTGAAGGAGCCAGAATTTTCGGTTCTCAGTGTATTGTTGTTGCCATAGATGCAAGGAGAAGTGGAGATTCCTGGGAAGTTTATATCCACGGAGGAAGAACACCCACAGGTATTGATGCTATTGAATGGGCTAAAAAGGTTGTTGAACTTGGAGCCGGAGAGATACTTTTGACATCAATGGACAGAGATGGGACCAAGGCAGGTTACGATATAGAGTTAACGAGGGCGATTTCCGATGCTGTTTCTGTTCCTGTTATCGCTTCCGGTGGAGCGGGAACGAAAGAGCACTTTTACGAAGGACTTGTTGAGGGTAAGGCAGATGCAGTTCTTGCTGCCTCTGTTTTTCACTTTAAAGAGATGACGATAAGAGAGTTGAAAGAGTATCTGAAAGAAAGAGGTGTAACTGTTAGATTGTAAGGGGTTATTTATGGTTGAAGTCTATTTTCACGTTGGTCTTGGAAAAACTGGTTCAAAGTATCTTCAGTTTGTTTTTTTTCCTGCTCTTAAAGGTGTTAATTACATACACATGACAAAGTATAAAAAGAGTAAGGAGATAATTAAAAAGGCTGGAGAGGGAAAATTTCTTGTTTCAAGAGAATTTGACCGTCAGTTTGAAAGAGAAGTAAAGTGGTTTTCATCGGATTTTCCAGATGCCGGTGCTATTATGGTGTTGAGAAGGCATGATGAATGGATTCTTTCACAGTATAAGCGATTTATAAAAAACGGTCACAGATTTTCTTTTGATGAGTTTTTTAACCTCAATAACACAGGATTTTTTAGGATAGAACACATGCTTTTCTATAAAAAAATAAAATTTTTAGAGAGACACTTTACAAAAAAGCCGCTTGTTCTTCTATACGATGAGTTAAGGAGTAATCCTAAAAGTTTTCTTGATAAAATAGCTGCCTATACGGGAACTACTTACGACAAAAGCAGGATTAAATTTTCAAAAAAGCACACTTCCTACAGCGAAAAACAACTGAAATTTATATACGTACTTTCAAAACACATTGATCTTGTTCCCGGCGATAGTAAGATTAAAAAGTATCTTTTTGTTTATCCTATAAGATATCCTGTTCTTTATCTGTCAAAATATGTTCCTGATAGATTTGTTCCAGAGGTTAACTTTATGCCTGATAGGAAAAAACTTGAAAAGATAAGAGAATTTTTCAAAGAGGATTGGGAAAAGTGCGTTGATTATGTAGAGCACTCTAACGAAGTTCTATTTCCTCATTAATAACTGTATATCTTTTTCCGCCCAACCTTCCGACAATGTTTTTTGAAGATTGGAGAATTTCTTCCGTGTAGTGTATTGCCACGACTTCTCCTATAATTACACTCATAGGTGTATCGCCGATTTCTAAAATCTCTTTCAGTTTACATTCCAGGGCTGCCGGAACACCTTTGACGATGGGTGGTTTTACCTTTTTTGAAGGAACAGTTTCCACGTTAAACTTTTCAACTTCGCTTTCGTCTGGAGGTAAATCCTCACCGGTTTTTATCATTTTCTCCAGCAAATCCTTCGTTACCACGTTTATGACGAACTCTCCGGTCTCCTTTATGTTTCTTGTTGTATCTTTTTCTGAGCCGTCTTTCCTTTTGCCTATTGATATGAAAACAAGAGGTGGTTTTGTCGTTATGGCATTGTAAAAGCTGAAAGGAGCAAGGTTTACAACACCGGTTTTGGAAACGGTTGTTATCCAGGCTATAGGTCTTGGAACAACGGTGTTGAAAATAAGTTTGCTGATTTTCCTTTGTTCACACTTGCCTACTTCTGCTACTTTCATTCTATCTCCAGTATTTTAAAGCTTTCTGTGCTTCTCTTTCTTGTTCTCTTCTCTTTATGGTTTCTCTTTTGTCGTAGAGCTTTTTACCTTTTGCAAGGGCAATTTCTACCTTTACCTTTCCTCTGTTGTTGAAATACATTCTCAGGGGAACAATTGTTAAGCCTTTCTCCTGGGATTTCCCGAGCAGTCTTTTTATTTCCCTCTTATGAAGGAGAAGTCTTCTCCGCCTTGTCGGTTCGTGGTTAAACAGATTTCCGTGGGTGTAGGGGGCTATGTATGCGTTAAAAAGGTAAGCTTCGTCGTTATCTATCCTGACAAATGAATCTCTCAGGTTTGCCTTTCCTTCTCTTAAAGACTTTACCTCTGTTCCTTTAAGTTCAATGCCCGCTTCATACTTTTCCAGTATTTCATAGTCATAAAAAGCCTTTTTATTCTTTATTTCCGGGGTTCTTTTTCCTGACATCTCAGTATAACTCTCCTTTTCTCTTTGTCTATTCTTTCTACGGTGAATGCATATGTCCTCTTTTCGCGGAGTTTCCGTCCCTTTAATGATTCTACGGGCACAAATCCAGTTATATCTTCTAGTAGTTCAATAAATATACCTTTTGAGGAGATTCTGACAACCTTTCCCTTCACCGTTTGCCCCGGCTTTATTGTCTCTTCTATCTTTTCGAAAGGGTCTTCCGTTAAACGTTTAATAGAGAGGAATAACCTCTCTTTTTCTTTGTCTACCTTTATGATTTTTACCTTTATCTTTTTCCCTATGGAAGTAACTTCAAATGGAGATTTAAGTCCTGACCATGAAATATCACTTTTATGAATAAGGCCATCTACGCCGTTTACATCAACGAATATTCCAAAATCAACGATGTTTTTGACGGTTCCTTCCGCAACATCACCTTCTTTAAGTTTTTTAATAATCTCTTTTCTTTTTCTTGCCCTTTCTTCCTCTATTAGCTGTCTTCTTGATATAACAATGCTCTGCCTTTTTCTATCTATGGACAGGACTTTCGCTTTTATTCTTTTTTCGAGCCAGTTATCAGGCCTTGTAACTGGAATTATGTCAACCTGCGAAAGCGGAAGAAATGCAAAGATTCCGTTTCCTATGTCTACTTTATAACCACCCCTTACTCTTTGCTTTATAATCCCTGTGGCTATTTTTTCTTTTTCAAGGAGGTTTGCCATTTCTTCCCATTTCTTTAAACTCTTGACAGCTGATATGGATAGTAGGGCGTAACCGTCTTCGGTTTCTGGTTCTACTATGCATACTTCTACTTTTTTGCCGACTTCAGGGTGTTTTTCAAACTCTTCTATCGGAACGATTCCTTCTGATTTCCCCCCATAATCTACAAATACGTCTCTTCCGTTTATTTTTATTATTGTTCCCTCTATTATGTCGTTTTTTCTTTCCCTTTTTTCAAAATATTCCTCAAGTAGTTTTGCAAAATCCTCTTTCAACTGCTTGTCCCCTTTTGGAAATAGTCTCTACCCTTCCCACCACCTCTTCGATAATCCATTGAGGTGTTGATGCTCCTGCCGTTATACCCACACTTTTTATATTATCGAACCATTCTTCTTTTATTTCATCAGCAGATTCTATGTGATAGCTGTTTTTATTTACTTTTTTTGAAATAAGATAAAGTTTCGTTGTGTTGGAGCTGTTTTTCCCGCCTATTATTATCATCAGATCAACTTCTTGGGCTAACTTTCTTGCCTCTTCCTGTCGGACTTTTGTCGCTTTGCATATCGTGTTGTAGATTTTTATCTCTTTTATCTTGTGGACAAGTATAGATGTTGCCAGAGATAGAAATTCAGAATTGAGGGTTGTTTGACATACGACGCCCAATTTTGGCATTTCAGGAATTTTTTCCACGTCTTCTTTTGTTTCGAGGATAAAGGGATCTCTTACATGACCGGCAATACCTATTACTTCCGGGTGTTTACTGTTTCCAAGTATGCAGACAGGGAAATGCTCTTTTTCAAGGGAAACAGCCTTATCTTGAATTGCTTTAACAAAAGGACAGGTTGCATCTATTATCTTCACATTTTTTTCCTTTAATGCCTTTATTGTTTTTGGAGGAACGCCATGGGATCTTATTATTACCGTTGTTTCGGGAATTATTTCGTCTACGGAATTGATCTTTTTTATGCCCAGATTTTCGAGTCTTTTGATTTCCTGGGGATTGTGAATGAGTTCACCTAAAGAGTATACAATCCCTTTCTCTTTAGTAGCTTCAATAGCCATATTTACTGCTCTTTTAACGCCCCAGCAAAAACCGCCGCTTCTTGCTATTACGATCTTCAATCTTTAAGCTCCTTGATTTTATCCATCATAAGATTTGCAGCTTTTATGTAATTTTCCTTTTTATCTTCAAGGTTAAGTTTGAAAGGTTTTCCAAATTTGATTTTAACATTTGCCGTTTTTAAAAATTTTGCTCCTTTTGGAAGGAGCTCTTCGCTTCCGTTTATTAAGCACGGCACAACAGGGACATTTGCCTTTACAGCTATCATTCCTGCGCCTATTTTTGGTTTTAAAAACTTTTCTGTTGGTGCTCTTGTCCCTTCAGGAAATATGGCAAGAAGTTCACCTTTTTTAAGAACAGCAAGGGCAGTTTTAAGAGCTTTAAGGTCTGAACTTCCTCTTTTTACGGGGAAACCGTTTCCCCAATGCTTTATCAGGCTGGAGAGAATAGGTGTTTTAAAGAGTTCTTCTTTCGCCATAAAGAAAACAGGCCTTTTCATAACGGCATAGGCTACAAGGGGTGGATCAACAAAACTTCTGTGGTTTGAAACAACCAAGATAGGACCCTCTTCAGGTATGTTTTCCTTTCCTTCTACCTGAAGGTGCCCTAACTTCGCTATTAGTGCACCTACAGTTTTTAGCCAAATGTAGTAAGCTCTTTTTCTCTTTAACCATGGATAAGATTTAACAATTGGTTCCATAGCACCTTTTAAAACAGCAGTTGTATTTTAAAAATCAACATTTATACCCGCCCATACGGTTGATGCTTTGTCCATTGTAAGATTTTTGGAATACATAAGTTGAAATGCCAGTCCCGGAGCAACTGTTAAATCAAAACCGGTTTTTACTCTGGCAACTACATAGTTTTCTATTGTATCTCTGAACCAATCGCCTGTATCACTGAATTTGTAAACATCTGGAAAGTTATCGGTTCTTAAACCTCCACCTATTCCTATTCCCAGAAAAGGAACAAGTGTGAAACTATTACCAACGGCTATGATTTCTCTATTTGCTCCTATAAATGGGAACTGCAGGATGAAGTTATATGTAAAATCTACCTTTCTAATTCCGTCACTTTCAAAATTTTTCCAGCCAAAAAGAAAACTGTATCCGTGCCGCAGATAGTTTCTATAGGTTAATACTCCGATTTCAATATTTCTGCAGTTATCAAATGTGGGTTCATTGCTTGCTGAATAACCAATGATTACGAAGGCTTTTTTTCCGGACATATATGTTTTGTTGAATTCATACATTGTTCTATAGCCAGCTCTTGCCGATGAAAAAGAAAAGCACAAAATGCCGATTATTAGAGATAAGACCTTTTTCATATTTACCTCTCGGTTAGAACTCTTTATAATCTATTTTACCAAAACCTTATAAGAGGAAATAATGAATTGTCCGTTCTGCAGGAGGGAAGAGTTACCAGTTGTTCTTTCTAATGAGTATAGCTTTGCCATATTTGATAAGTATCCAGTAACACCAGGACATATGCTTATTATTCCCAAAAGGCATGTTAGTAGCTGGTTTGATATTACGAAGGAGGAAAGAGATTCTATACTGGAGTTAATAGAAGAGGGAAAAAAGTTGCTTGATGTGAATTTTCATCCTGATGGTTACAATATTGGTGTTAACATAGGGAAGGCTGCAGGTCAGACGATATTTCACTTGCACGTTCACCTTATCCCAAGGTATGAAGGTGATATTGACAACCCGACAGGTGGTGTCAGGGGAGTTATTCCAGAGAGAAGAATTTATAAGAGGCGGCTGTGAAAGCTTTTGCTATTCAATTTGAGACGGTTGCGGGGCAGTATGAGCGAAATTGGAACAGAGCACTGACATTTCTTAACTTCAGTTCTCCCTTTTCACTGGTTGTTTTTCCCGAGGTTTTTCTTACCGGTTTTGATTACGAAAATCTTGATAGAGCTGCAGAGTTTTCTTATTCGGTTTTTGATTCTCTGAGAATGTTTTCAGAATCTTTTTCTTCTGTTTTCGTTTTTACGATTCTTGAGAAAGTTAACGGCACTTTTTACAATGTTGTAAAAGTTGTAGATAAAGGGAAAGAAGTGCTTTCAAGAGCTAAGATAAAACTGTTTTCTCCTTTTGATGAAGACAAATATTTTTCATCAGGTGAAATTTCTGAAGATCTAAAACTTGTTGAAACTTCCTGTGGTGTGATAGCTCCTTTTATATGCTTTGAGCTTCGTTTTCCGGAACTGTTTCTCTATTTAAGGCAGGAAGGGGCTCAGATTTTTACTGTTTCTGCACAGTGGGGAAAAGCAAGACGGGAGCACTGGAAAACGCTATTAAGAGCAAGAGCTATTGAGAATCAGAGATTTGTTGTGGCTTCAAATGGTGTTGGAGAGATGGCCGGGTTTTCAGTAATTGTTGATCCGTGGGGAAGGATAATTTCTGAAGCGGGTGATGGTGAGTCTCTTATACATGGAGATATCAATCTTGCTGTAATTTCTCAGGTTGAGACAAAACTTCCTATGAGATAGGAGGTGAAAGGATGGGTGTTGCGGATTTTAAGGATAGTGAGGTTGATGCTGTACTAAAAAAATTGGCCGAAGAGAACTTATGTTTAAAAAGCGGAGAAAAACTGTTGATAATTACTGACACGGAGAAAGCATCTATAGGATGCAGAATGTTTGATATTTTAAAAGATTATGTTAAGGAAGCGGTTCATTATACCTATCTTCCGACTGGCAGGCACGGTATTGAACCGCCAGAAGATGTCTGGAATGCGGCTTTCGGTAAAAAAGCAGTTGAGAGACTTAAAAGAGAGGGATTATTTAAGAAGATTTTAAAAAAAGAGATTAACGATGATGAAGAAACAAGAGTGGTGGAAATCCTTGAAAGCGTGAAAATACCGGATGTTATTGTTGCAGTGAACAGGTACTCTATAAGTCACACTCTATTTAGAAAGCTTTGTAACCGCTTTGATGCAAGGTTTGCAAGTATGCCTCTGTTTGAGGAATTTATGTTTTATACATCTATGCAGGCTGATTGGAAGGAAGTGGAGAGAAGAAGTATTGCAGCTGCTGAGCTTCTCTCTTCCGGAGATAGGGTGCGTATTACTTCTGGAAGCGGAACAGATATTGTTATGGAAATAAGCGGTAGAAAAGGGATAGCGGATACGGGAAGGATATGTTCTGCTGGAACTTTTGGAAATCTACCTGCAGGGGAGGCTTTTATAGCACCTGTTGAGGGGACGACTGAAGGAGTATTTGTTACGAATTGGGCTCCGGACAGGAAGTTGAAGGAACCTGTGAGATTTTATGTAGAGAGAGGAAGAGTGGTTAAGGTTGAAGGAGATGCAGAACTTGTAAAATATCTTGAATTGACTTTCGAGCAGGAAGAAAATAACCGAAATATTGCGGAATTAGGAATAGGAACCAACGAAAGAGCTATTAGGTTTGACAACATACTTGAGGGTGAAAAGATTTTAGGAACGTGCCACATCGCTATTGGTGACAACAGTGCTTTCGGTGGAAAGGTGAGGGCGAATGTTCACATAGACTTTATTGTTGAAAAGAGCACGCTTGTTGTTGAGCTAAATTCAGGGAAAGAGAAGGTTGTTATTAACAAAGGCAGGTTTGTCTTATAGATAATGGAGCGGGCGACGGGATTCGAACCCGCGACCCTCAGCTTGGAAGGCTGATGCTCTAGCCAGCTGAGCTACGCCCGCCTAATGGTGGAGGGGGCAGGATTCGAACCTGCGTAGGCGTCAGCCGGTGGATTTACAGTCCACTGCCTTTGACCGCTCGGCCACCCCTCCAGGGAATTATGGTGCCGGCTGAGGGAGTCGAACCCCCGACCTGGTGATTACAAGTCACCCGCTCTAGCCAGCTGAGCTAAGCCGGCACATCTAAACTTGCAGGTGAATAATATAGGACTTTAACTGCTTCTGTCAATAAAATAGAGGAAAAAATCGTACAATTTAGTTCTCTTTTAACTGGGTGCTTACAGTTCCTGTTCTGAGAATCTTCGGTGCATACGGAGGTGAGATTTCCAGGACGATGTATCGCATAACCGTATAGGGCGAATCAAAGTGCTTGCCCGGGGTTACGGTGCACGTGTCTATAAACTTTTTCTTTCTGCAGACTCCTCTGTATACTTTTCCCTCAGATGTTATGAAAATTACAACCACATCGGGTGAGTTTACAGTTACAAACGGTTTAAAGTATATATAGCCTTTTCTTCTTTTTTTGAGCCATCCGGTTGCCGAGTTTGCCGTTAAAGAGAAGATTAAAAGTAAAACGGCAATCAGTAGAGTAGTTTTTTTCATTTTAAAACCTTCTATTAAGTTCCCAGTTCCAAGCAGTTTTTATTATAAATTCAAGATCGTCAAATTCCGCTTTCCAGTTAAGAATACTTTTCAGCTTTTTTGAATCTGCAACGAGTATGGCTGGATCTCCCTCTCTTCTTTTTTCTTCAACGACCTTGAAATCTTTTTCTGTAACTTTTTTAGCCATGTCTATTATCTCTCTTACGGAATATCCCTTTCCGTATCCACAGTTAAATACGTTACTCTCTCCGCCGCTCATAAGATATTCAAGGGCTAAAAGATGAGCTTTCGCAAGGTCGTTTATGTGTATATAGTCTCTAATACAGGTGCCGTCAGGTGTCGGATAGTCTGTTCCGAATATGGATATTTGTTCTCTTTCACCTTTTGCCGTTTTAAGAACAAGAGGGATAAGGTGTGTTTCTGGGTTGTGAGATTCTCCTATAAGACCGGAAGGATCAGCTCCAGCAGCATTAAAGTATCTTAAAGAGACATATTTCAGATTGCTGAATTGGGAAATATCTTTAAGGGCTTTTTCTACACAGGCTTTTGTCTGCCCGTAAGGGTTAATCGGTTTTACTGGTTCTGTTTCCGGGATGGGAACGGTTTTCGGATTTCCATAGACGGCTGCAGTGGAAGAAAATATTATCTTATCTATGCCTGTTTCTTCCATTGTAGATAGAAGGGATAGTGTTCCGGAGACGTTATTTATGTAGAACGATAGTGGATTTTTTGTCGATTCTCCCACTTCTATGAACGCTGCAAAGTGGATAACCGCTTCAGGTTTAAATTCATTAAAGATTTCTTTTAGGTTTTCTATATCCCTTATGTCACACTTTATGAATGTTGCATTGTCTGGTACAGCTTCACGGTGGCCGTTATAGAGGTTATCTATTACCAGAATGTTGTGACCTTCCTCAGTTAAAAGTTTTACTGTATGGCTTCCTATGTATCCGGCACCGCCGGTTACTGCTATTTTCATTGTTTCTCCAATTTAAAATTTAAAGGAATAATTTAGGTTGATACCTGCTTCTCTTCCAAAGTTGTAGTAAAAAGTTATCTGTAGGTTGTTCACGGGCATGAGTTTTATCCCGAAATTTGTATGAATCACAGGTTTGGTGTTTAAATTTTTCAATTCTGTTTTGTCAGGTTCAATATATTCGGTTATTAATGTTAATTTAGGATGGATTAAAATTTCACTTCCGATAAAAAAACCTCCGTAAACTCCTGTTCCATATCCTAATGTTACAGTTTGTGGAATAGGAATGTCGAGATACTTGCTTGTAACAACATAAGCACCGTGAAATGGGGAATTGCCGTTTATATTTCCCCCAAAAGCTATTGCCGGAAGTGTTTTTGTTTCAGGCAAAAACTGGTATTTCAGACTTAAAAGTTTGTTGTTGCTGTTATCTAGATCATAGCTCAATCCTGTTTCAAGACCGGGAAAAGGAACAAATGATACAAATATGTTTTTAAATTCATTAGTAACAGCAGTTCCTGCTGTTGTTCTCTTTTCAGGTTGAATGTATGCCGAGGGAGTAAATATGTAGCCTGTTGTGCCGTATATGTTTATTGGATCGCTGTATCCGTAAGCTGCAACTGAACTCAGCCCAATGGCTGTTAAGACAGTATATTTCAGGATTTTTTTCATCCTTCCTCTCTACCTCACAGTTAAATGTGTGTAACTGTATAAACTGTTAGTGCGGACTGATAAATAATCTGTATAACGTCTTTTATAAGTGGTCTCCACATCGTTGGTACGTAAATTTTTGTCGGTACTATTACGGCATCACCCGGTTGAAGTTTGTAGTTGAGTATCTCTTTTTCCGGGGTTCCCCACAGGAACCGTCTTTCTTCACTGTTCCAGGTTATAAAAGAAAATTTCTTATCTGAAGATAGCGTTGTTCCATCTGCCTTTATTATAAAAATATTTTCGCTGTCAGCATCCTTTGTTAAACCACCGCAGAGTTTGAGATAGTCTTTAACAGTCATTCCTTTCTGGTAAACGATGGCACCAGGATTGTAAACTTCACCGAACACTAAAACGCTTGACGGCTTTTTGGGAACTATAATCTGGTCGCCGTCTTCAAGGAGAATGTTGTAAGGAGAGTTTTTAAGATTTTCTAAATCTTTAGGAACAACGATGCCTGTTATTCTTCCAGATACCTGTGTCTTTTCCATAAGTTCAAGGAGCTTTCTCTTTGATTCAAAGGCACTCTGCCTTGCTGCCAATTCTTGTTGAGACAGATCAGACTGCATTATTCCTGCTTGTTCCTTTTCAAGCTCCTGTCTCATTTGAAGGATGGCTTTGGAAAGTCTTTCCTTTTCCATAGCTTTTACAGAATTTCTCAAAATTATGATGCCTCTTGGATATGCATTTTCTCTAAATCCACCGGCTGCCTTCAGAACGTCATAAAGGGTGGTTTTTGATGTTATCTTGAATGTTCCAGGCTTTTTCACATATCCGGATACAGAAACCTTTTCAACGATTTCGTCAGGCGCTACCTCTCTTATGACAATTCTGTCGCCAGGATTCAACGTTATGTTGGCATCTGTATCGTGTTTTATAAGGAGATTGTATAGGTAAACAGAAGTTATATTGCTCTTTATTGCCTCAGCACCACTTTCTGCTTGAACTTCTATATTTTGTGCCTTTTCAAGGGCATAGGCGCTTTTTGCATTTTTGGGTAGTTCTCTGTAGATGTCAGCTTTTAGTTTTTTGATGTCTTCTGTAAATTCTATTCCAGAGAGTGCATCAGAGAGTTTCATCCCTCTGTGGTAGGGGATAAAGTGGGGATTTTTTACGGCACCGGAAACCTTTATTGGTGAAAAGAGAAACTTTGGATAGAACTTTATGACGTCAAGAGGTTTTATTTCGATGTCAGTTTTGTGGTTTAGAATGTCCATAGGTGCAAATTCTTTTATCTCTTTTATATCTAAGGTTTTAGGATCTCTTCTATCGATCTCTGCATAGTATAGATTTGTATTTAGAGTAAGTATATCCGGTTTTAGGATATTGGAAAGTTTCATACCTTTTTTGTAAGCATAAACGCCGGGATATTTGATTTCTCCTTCTACGACGAAGGCATTTTTAACTTTGTTGAAGTCAATGTTTTTTGTTGTTCCGAACTTGTAAAGATAGACCGTATCACAGGGCATTAAGGGTATATTTTCTTTTCCGTTAATCACCTCTTCCGGAATAAAGGTTATGTATTCAGGCGGCGTTCCGGGAGGATACTGCCTAAGAATGAGTCCGAATTTCATGTTGGTATCTATTAAAAACATGTCAGGTTTTAACAGATCGGAAAGCTCCATTCCTGGCTTGTATTCATAGAGTCCCGGATAGGCTGTGTAGCCCTCTACCATTACAGCGTTTTGTGGAATGGAGATCACTTTTTTGATTATTACAAGATCTCCTCCATGGAGAGGCTGAGACATAAACCTCTTATCTGACAGAGAACCTTCGACTACTTCCAGAAACTCGTTGTTTTTATAGCGTTGAATGATAACTTTATATTTGTAGGCAGATGAGAGAACACCACCGGCCATTTTTATAAGGTCTTTTAGTGTTTCTTTTCCTTTTAATTCGTATATAGCAGGTCTTCTTACACCACCACCAATTCCTGCAACCTTTTTAATCGGAGGGATGAAGACCACATCGCCATCTTTAAGCCTTATGTTTATAGGTTTTCCTTCAAGGAGAAGTTTGTAAAAGTCTATGTGGATTGTTTTTATGCCTTTTGGTGTTGTCCTTCTAATCACTACGTTTCTAAGACTTCCTGTGCCTTTTATACCGCCGGCCATTGTTATGGCATCGATTACAGTGTTTGCACATGTGACAATTACAGCTCCTGGATTTCTGACTTCTCCAGAAACGTAAACAGGGAATGTTCTAAGCCTTCCAACGGTGAGTTTTATGTTAACTCCTAAGGCTTTTGATATAAGTGATTCAGCTTCACCTAACGTTTTTCCCCAGACATAAAAGACACCAAATCCAGGGATGTAGATTTTTCCTTCTCGGTCAACTGCAAGTTTTGTTATTTGGGATATGTCAATGTTGGGAGGATTTCCTATTACGTATAAAAAGAGCTCATCACCTGGCCCAAGTATATAGGTTTTATCTACGGGGATGCTTAAAGCTGGCAGTTTTTTACCTACAAAGAAGTTATATCCAAACTGTTTTAGTTTTATCCCTAAAGTTTTTGTTCTTGTATAAAACTCAGCCTCTATGGGACTTATTTCGCCGGTGAAAGCGGCAGATTTAGCTGTTTCGGTAAGACTTTCTATCTTTTTTTCTATTTGAGAACTTATCTCTGTTTCCGGGTTGACTGTTTTAACAGGTGAGGTTTCAGTAGATGGCGCCGTCTCAACGGTCTTAGATTCTGTTTCAGAAGATAGAGAACTGCCAGTTTCCGTTCCAGGAATAGAGGTAGTTGAGTTTGTTATCGTTCCCGTTTGTTGACTTTGAATAAGGGTATTTGTTCCTGATGTTAACGGTGCTGATATCGTCTCAGCGATTGTTTCAGGAATGTATGCGACAGAGAAGGTGATTATCGTTAAAAGAGAAATATATTTTCTCATCCGTTTTCCTCCGATTTGTGCCTTTCTTTTACGTTGTCTAACCATTCTTTAAAGAATGCAGCAAATATACCGATAAACAGCCCAGATATTGTTCCTACCGCTATTAGTAGTGCTTTTTTAGGTTTGTAAGGTTTTTCTGGGATGTAAGGGGGGTCTATAACCTGAAAGGCAATTTGGTCTTTCATTTCCTGTGCTTTTGCAAGTTCATATTCTTTAACAAGGGATTCATAAAGTCCCTGTGTTATTGCAAGCTCTGTTTTAAGTCTCATCAGGTTAAATTGATAGTTTGGAACAGATACAAAGGTGCTAGTTGGCTTCAATTTTTTTATTTTCTTTTTTATCTCATTTAATTTATCTTGAAGTTTTTTCTTGTCTTGAGGTGAAAGACCCTCTCTTTCGAGAATAGCTTTTATCTTTTCTCTTTCTGCGATAAGTTTGCCCTCTTTCTTGCCAGTATTAATAGTGTTGTTGTCGAAAGATAGCATGGGAATCTCTTTTATCTTTCCCTGTGTAAATTTGGAATATATCATTTGAAGCTTCTCAAGTCTCTTTTTTACTTCCTCCAGTTGCTTACCGAGGTATTCCCTGTATTTTTTTGATACTGTAAAGGTTTTTTCTTCAAGAATTTTGTTTGTGGCATTCAATAGGTCTTCTGCAATTTTATAGGTTATTTCAGGATCCTTTTTAAACTCCACATTAACAGTTATTACTCCAGTTGTTTTATCAGTGGATACAGAGATAAGGTTATCAAGAGCCTTTGCACCATCTATAAGCGTTGGCGGCTTTTCATCTTCATCAACTTCCCATGTTTTTGTTTCATTATTCCATTTATCAGGGAATAGAAGGGGTAAAAGGTTTAAATCTTTTATTATCTGTTCTTTTAAAATACGGCTTTTAAGAATGGACTCTACTGTTATTCCTGATTGTGTCACTCCAGGAAGTGATATTGGAAGTGAGGATAGAAGTGCGCCAAAACTACTTTTACTCTCTCCTCCCAGGGGCATTAAAGTTACTTCTGTTCTATAGGTTTTGGGGAGAACGAAACATAGAATTAACGCTATTAATGTGAAAAGTCCGGTTATTCCCCAGACAATTTTTTTTCTTCTTTTTAAGGTTAAGTAAAGTTCATAAAGGTCGATTTCATCATCTTCTATATAGTAAGGCTGAGGCTGAAATTGCTCCCTCGGTTCTTTTTCCATAGGATCCCCGTATTTTGAAAGTATTAGGATAAAATTACAGCTAAATTATACCTTATTTTGTTAATCTATTGATTTGCCCTGATTTTCCTTTTATTTTTGCTTCGATAGAATATATTTCTTTTAAAACTCAGTTTTTGCGGAGAGGAGCATGGAGATAGATAGAATAAGAAATTTTTGTATTATTGCTCATATAGATCACGGAAAATCGACGCTTGCGGATAGGCTGCTTGAATATACAGGAACAGTTTCAAAAAGAGAAATGAAAGAACAGTTTCTTGATTCTCTTGAACTTGAAAGGGAAAGAGGAATTACCATTAAACTCAACGCAGTTAGAATGAACTATCACGCTGATGATGGAAAAGATTACGTTATGCACCTTATAGATACGCCAGGGCACGTTGACTTTTCTTATGAAGTTTCAAGGAGTCTTTCAGCCTGTGAAGGTGCACTGCTTGTTGTTGATGCGACTCAAGGGATAGAAGCTCAAACGATTGCAAACTTTTTCCTTGCTCTTGAAGCAAATCTTGAGATTATTCCGGTTATTAACAAAATAGACCTTCCATCTGCCAATGTTGACTGGGTTAGAGAGCAGATAGAGGAGGTTTTAGGTCTTGATAGTGAAGAAGCAATACTTGCAAGTGCTAAAGAGGGAATAGGGATAAAGGAGATTCTTGAAGCCATTGTAAAAAGGGTTCCTCCCCCTTCAGGAGATAGAGATAAACCGTTAAAGGCCCTGATTTTTGACTCTTATTATGACAACTATAGAGGTGTTATCCCATTTATCAGGGTTTACGATGGTGTTATAAAGCCGGGAATGAAGATAAAGCTTATGTCTAACAACAAAGAGTTTGAAGTTGTTGAGGTTGGAACGCAATCTCCGTTTATGACAAGACTTAACGAACTTGGTCCCGGTGAGGTAGGATATGTAGCCGCCAATATAAAGAACATTGAAGATACTCAGGTTGGGGACACAATTACAGATGCGGAAAATCCAACTAAGGAACCGTGTCCAGGATTTAGACCAGCAAAGCCTATGGTTTTTGCAGGGCTTTATCCTGTTGATTCAGATAGGTATGAAGATTTAAAGGAAGCTCTGGAAAAGCTAAAGCTCAACGACGCGGCTCTTTTTTATGAGCCAGAAACTTCTGCTGCTTTGGGATTTGGATTTAGATGTGGTTTTTTGGGTTTGCTTCACATGGAAGTTATAAAAGAAAGGTTAGAAAGAGAGTTTGGACTTGATCTTATAGCTACGGCTCCGAGCGTTATTTACAAAGTTACGCTTACAGATGGTACGGTCATTGATGTTCAAAATCCTGCCGAGATGCCCCCTAAGGAGAGAATAGAAAAGATAGAGGAACCTTACATTAGAGCATCAATAATAACGCCTGCTGGTTATGTCGGTCCGATAATGCAGCTCTGTCAGGAGAGAAGAGGAGAACAGAAGGGCTTTAGCTATCTTGATCAAACAAGAGTAGAGCTTCAGTATGACATGCCACTGTCGGAGATACTTTTTGACTTTTTTGATAAGCTAAAATCTGTTTCTCGAGGCTACGCATCTTTTGATTATGAACTTATAGGTTACAAACCGTCCGATCTTGTTAAATTAGATATTCTCATAAACGGTAAACCGATAGATGCCCTTTCTGTGATTGTTCACAAGGACAGGGCTTATCAGAGGGGACGTCAGCTTGTTGAGAAGTTAAAAGAGATTATTCCAAGGCAGCTCTTTGAGGTTGCAATTCAGGCAGCAATAGGTAACAAAATTATTGCAAGGGAAAATGTTAAAGCTCTCAGAAAAGATGTCCTTGCCAAATGTTACGGTGGTGATATCACCAGAAAGAAAAAGCTTCTTGAGAAGCAGAAAGAGGGTAAGAAAAAGATGAAAATGTTAGGAAAAGTGGAAGTGCCACAGGAAGCATTTCTTGCAGTTTTAAAAGTGGAATAAATTTTGTTATACTTAGCTTCGTTGTAGAAATTCAGGCATTAAGGAGAGATGATTGGAAGAGAATAAACTCTATGAAAATATAAAATCTTTTGCCGTTGCGATAGTTTTAGCTTTAATTATAAGAACATTTATAGTTCAATCGTTTCACATTCCGTCAGGATCCATGGAGCCGACTCTTCAGATAGGTGATTTTATCCTTGTTGATAAGGTTACCTACCATTTTAGAAAGCCACAAAGAGGTGATGTTGTCGTTTTTCACTTTCCTCTGAATCAGGAAGTCTACTATATAAAACGTATAATGGCTGTTCCTGGAGATAAGATACAGGTTATTAATGGTAAGGTATATATAAATGGGAAGTCTTTAAAGTATTCTCCTGCAGGAGTCTATTCTTATATAGAGAATGGTGTTAAATATACCGGTGAATTATTTCACGAAGAAGTTCCTGTTAAGAAAGGAGTTTTTAAAGATCACCTTATATTAAAAACAGGGACTGCTGGTGACAATACATCTGTTTTTACAGTACCGCCAGGTGAGTATTTTATGATGGGAGATAATAGAAACAACAGTTATGACAGTAGATTCTGGGGATTTGTTAAAAGAGACAAAATAGTGGGGATTGCCAGAATTATTTTCTTTTCATGGGACTCAAACCATTTTCGTCCAAGACTTTCCCGTATTGGAAAGATAATTCACTGAATGAAATTTTTCCTTGCGCCCTCACAGCAGGGGATATAAAATTCAATTTACCGAATTAATGACTCCATCGTTAATGAAATCTATTTATGTCAGGAGGAGAAATATGGCAAAAACCTACGGTTACGGCTTTCCCCGATTAGGAAAGCAGAGGGAGTTTAAAACGCTTATTGAAGGTTACTGGGCCGGCAAGCTCACGGAAGAGGAGCTGAGAGCAGGAATAGCAAAACTTAACGACAAGAGAGAAGAGACTTACAAGAAGTATGTCGATGCATTTCCGAAAGGAGAAATGACTTTTTACGATAACCTTTTCGATACTGCTTTGATTTTTGGTATTTACAGCGCAGAAAGCCTTGATGAATATTTTAACCTCTGCCGTGGAAAGAATGCCCTTGAAATGACCAAGTGGTTTAACACCAACTATCACTATCTTGTTCCCGATTTTGAAGGTAAAGAGGTAGAGTTTAAACTTGGCTGGAACAAGCACGAAGGTATAAAAAAGAATGCTTATCTTATAGGTCCTTTTACGCTTTTAAAACTTTCTAAAAACCTTCCTGAAGGAAAGTTTACTGAGCTTTTAAAGAAATTAGCGGCTAAATATCTTGAATACTTTAAGTTTAACGGTTTTGAATCTGTTCACCTGGATGAACCTGCTTTTGTGATGGAGCTTACAGATGGAGAGGTTGAAGCTATAAAAGAAGCTTATAAGAGTTTTGAAAGTGTTGATACCAAAATAAACGTTTTTACCTATTACGATAGCGTTGATAATCTTCAGTTTGTTTTTGATCTTCCTGTTGCAGGTGTTGGCGTTGACCTTGTTCACGACAGGGGAGAGAACCTTTCACAGCTTGAAAATATAGACCCTAAAGGGAAAACACTTTACGCAGGCGTTGTTGATGGAAGGAATGTCTGGAGATCTGATGTATTCAAAAAGGCGGAAATTATTAAGAAACTGTCAGAAAAGTTTGATGTTGTAATTACAAATGCTGCACTGCTGTTCCATCTTCCTGTAAACCTTAAAGGTGCAACATTGCCACCTGAACTTGTTGCAAAGGTTGCTTTTGCCGAAGAAAAGCTCAACGAGCTTAAACTTATAGCGGATGTTGTTAAAGGTAAGGAAGATGAGGCACGTTCATGGGTTGAAGGAATTGATAGAGCTTTTGGTGTAAGAGAAAATGTAAGAGAGAGAGTGAGAAACCTTACGGAAGCGGATTTCAATAAGCCTGTTCCTTATGCAGAAAGGATTAAACTTCAGCAAGAGAGATTAAAACTTCCTCTCTTTCCGACAACTACGATAGGTAGCTTCCCTCAAACTCAGGAAGTGAGAAGGGTTAGACTTCTTAACAGAAGGGGTCAGCTTTCAGATAAAGATTATGAAACGTTTATAAAAGGTGAAATTGCCAAGGCAATAAAGATTCAGGAAGAGCTTGGTTTGGATGTTTTTGTTCACGGTGAGTTTGAAAGAAGTGACATGGTTGAATTCTTTGCAGAAAAGCTTGAAGGGATAGCAACTACAGGTAACGGATGGGTTATTTCTTACGGAACAAGGTCTTACAGACCGCCGATTATCTTTGGTGATGTTGAGAGAACAGAGCCAATGACCGTTAAAGAGATAGCATTTGCCCAGAGTCTTACAGATAAGCCTGTAAAAGGAATGTTGACAGGGCCTGTTACAATCATTGCCTGGAGTTACTGTAGAGAAGATATTCCTGTTTCAAAGGTTGCTTACCAGATAGCCCTTGCCATTAGAGATGAGA
Source organism: Desulfurobacterium indicum (assembly GCF_001968985.1). Lineage (NCBI taxonomy): Bacteria > Pseudomonadati > Aquificota > Aquificia > Desulfurobacteriales > Desulfurobacteriaceae > Desulfurobacterium > Desulfurobacterium indicum. Next base: position 28,388 of record NZ_MOEN01000010.1, read on the forward strand.
TTGCCGATTACGAAAAGGCCGGTATTAAGATTGTTCAGATTGACGAAGCTGCTTTCAGAGAAAAGGCACCTATTAAGAAGAGAAACTGGGATGAGTACTTTGACTGGGCTGTTAAGTCATTTAGAGTTTGCCACGCCAGGTCAAAACCAGAAACTCAGATTCACTCCCACATGTGTTACTCTGAATTCGGTGAAATAATTGAGTATATTCTTGCTATGGACTTTGATGTTATTTCTATTGAAGCTTCAAGATCTAAAGGTGATATCATAGAAGCGTTTGAGAAGGTTAACTTTGACAGGCAGATAGGCCTTGGTGTATGGGATATTCACTCTCCATACGTTCCATCTGTTGAAGAGATGAAACCTATTGTTAAGAGAGCTCTTAAAGTTATTCCTAAGGAAAACTTCTGGGTCAATCCCGACTGTGGACTTAAGACAAGACGCTGGGAAGAGTGTATTCCCGCTATTAGAAACATTGTTACACTTGCTCACGAATTAAGGGAGGAGGCATAATGCCTCTCTCCCCTTTTCTCGATGTTGAAACTCCGATTACCTTTAAAGATCAGCCCGGAATTCAATCGGCGGTTTTTTACACGTATATACCCCTGTGTAACCTTGAATGCTTTCAGTGCCATAATAAACTCTCCTTTGATGGGCGGTCAGGATTTATCTCTTACGAAAAACTTGATAATAAACTTAATCAGCTAAAACTCCTTGGTGTTGAATTGATAATTATCTCTGGTGGTGAACCAACACTTGAAAAAAGACTGGAAGAAGGGTTAAAATTTATCAAAGAAAAAGGCTTCCCAGTAAGAATAGATACTAACGGAACAGTGCCTGGAAAGATAGAGGAACTTATAAGGAATAAAATGGTGGACGGTTTTGCTTTAGATGTTAAAATTCCAATTAAAAATGTATATTCTGATGAAGAAAAGGAGAGATTTAAACAAATTTTATTCTCTAATAAACTTGAAAATGATGAAAAAATGTTCTGGTATGTTGAAAATTTAAAAAAATCTGTTGAAAAAATTAAAAAATTTGCGAAAAAGAAACCTTTACCTCTTGAAAATTATTCTCAATTGACTATATTGAGAACTGTTAGGTATCCCTTACTTACAGAGAAGGATATCGCTGATATAAAAGCTTTTGCTGAGGCTACCGGGATCCCGCATCAGCTCAATTCTTTTTATAGCGTGGAGGCATGATGAACAAGTATTTCAGGCTTATTGACCTTTTTATCGGTAATGATGATATTGCCAGAAACAATGCGAATTTTGTTAGAGGAATTCCCACTCTTGAGCATGTTGTTGTTGGTGATGTAATGAAAGATTACCTATTTGATGTTATATATGATGGACTTCCTGTAAGAATTCATCATGAAGAAGGGTGGGCTTACCATCATCAGACATACAGACTTTCCGCTTACTGTATAGGTCTTTCTTCCAAGGATATAGCATTTTACGGCTTAAGGAGTAATGCAAAAAATGAAAGGAGAGCAGCCCCTCCGAAAAGATTGGAAACACTCTTTATGCAGTGTGCAAATCTGATATGTCTTGTTGCACAGGAAGTTTCAGGTGCAACTTCTCTTAACGATATATCAACAGTTGCTGCAGGTTACCTATACCACATGGAGAAAATGGGAAAGAAGAAATACACCGATTATGAACTTGAAAACATCTGGCAAGAATTTCTTTACAACATTAACCTTCCTTTTAGAAGTGGAAACTCACCGTTTTCAAACATTACTCTTGATTTTGCCAAGCCGAATACAAGACTTAAAAATGAGCCAGTTATATACGCAGGTGAGCTTCTATCTTATACCTACGGTGAGATTCCTTCAGAGTATTTTGACAGAATAAATGAAGCTTTTATTAGAGCCATGAAGAGGGGTGATGCAGACGGAAATCCTTTTACATTTCCGCTCATTACGGTTAATGTAACTGACGATTTTGATAAAAACAATCCTGCATGGAAACTTCTTTTAAAGGAGTCAGAATACTTTGGAGGATTCTACGTTCAGAATTACAAGACAGAACCATTTATGAAAGATTCCATTTACAAGAAAAAAAATCCTTACATAAAACCCTTTGATGAGGGTATGATTTACAGTAACTGTTGCCGTATGCTCTTTGATATTTCACAGGTTGAAGCGGTAACAGGCTCTAATCCGTTTCATTCCGGTTCAGGTGTTGGCGGTATAGGTGTTTACGCTATCAATATGAACAGACTTCTCTTCCTTGCAAAGCAGGATTTTGACCTTTTAACAGCTATGATAGATTACGTGATGGATATTGGTGCAAAGGCTCTTCAAAGGAAGAGGGCGTGGCTTAAGAAACACTGGAACGATCTATATCCGTATCTATCTTTTTATCAAAAGGATGATAAGTCTCTCTTCAATATCTTTTCAGTTGTTGGTGTACATGAAGGTATGGTTAATGCCGGTTTTGAAGGCGGTTTATTTAACGATGAGGCCAAGGAGTATGCACATAAAATAGCTCAGTATCTCTACAAAAAACTTCATGAATTTATGGAGAGAGATCAGGTTCTCTACTCTCTTGAATATGCGCCGTCTGAAAACGCAGCATGCAGAATGGCGGAAAAGGATATCGCTTTTGCGAATGCCATTGCTCAGGTGCTTTCAGGAGAAAGAGAAAAAGAGATTTCCGTGGACCCAGAACTTAATAGATTTATAGATAGGGCACTTGAGAAGTTTGGAGAGCGCATATTTGATATACCAGTTGGGAGGTAAGACATGGAAAAAGTTCAGAAAATTACACCAAAAATATGTGTAAATGGCGATCCTGCAAGTAAAAGAGTTTTTTTAACATCAGGATTTCAGGCACCGTTTCAGGAAAAAGATTTGCTTGCACAGATAGATGTAAACTCACATTTTCAAAGTTATGCTACCGGTGGAAGTATATTTCACCTTTTCACAGCAGAAGAGATGACTCCAGAAGAACAGGAAAAGCTAATATTCAATATAATCGATAATTTCCCCATTCAATACCTTACAAAGACACCGTTTTTAACAACCTGCAATACCTGTGGACATAAAATGGTAGGAAGGAAAACTACCTGTGAAAGGTGTGGTTCTGAAGATGTTACTTTGTGGTCAAGACCTATTGGTTACTTTAGACCTGTAATGAGAGGTAAAATTTCAAAGGATTACAAGGAAGCGAACTATCTCTTCTGGTTGAATGGGAGGGTTGAAGACTTTGCCACAAGGAAAGAAGTGAGAAAAGAAGATGTTGAGCATATCCTTGAGGAGTTAAACTCAATGCTTTAATGTAGCTTTTGGTTAGATAGGATGAAAGCCCCTCTTTAAAGAGGGGCTTTTTTATTAGGAAATTTAAGAGATATCTTTTATACTTTACATTGTAAAATCTTTCCGGAGGAGTTTATCGTGTACAAATTTCCTGATAAATTTGGAAGGTTCGGTATATTCGGTGGAAAATTTGTTCCAGAAACTTTAATGGCAGCGCTTTCAGAACTTGAAGAAAACTACTATCATTATAAAAATGATAAGACATTTCAGGAAGAGTTTAACGCACTTTTAAAAGATTATGTCGGTAGACCAACTCCCCTTCAATTTGCGAGAGGTTTGTCAGAATACATCGGCGGCGGAGTAAAAATTTACCTGAAAAGAGAGGATTTAAACCATACCGGAGCTCACAAGATAAATAATGCTCTCGGACAGGCTCTTCTTGCGAAGAAAATGGGTAAAAAAAGGATAATTGCTGAAACTGGAGCTGGCCAGCACGGAGTTGCAACTGCAACCGCCTGTGCATTTTTAGGACTTGAATGTGTTGTTTATATGGGTGAGGAAGATGTTCATCGTCAGGCACTGAATGTTTTCAGAATGGAACTTTTAGGTGCGAAAGTTGAGGTTGTTAAGTCAGGAAGCAGAACGCTGAAAGATGCTGTTAACGAGGCAATTCGTGACTGGGTTACAAACGTTAGGACTACTCACTACATAATAGGTTCTGTTGTTGGTCCCCATCCTTATCCAGAGATGGTCAGAGATTTTCAGGCGGTTATAGGAATGGAAGCAAAAGAACAGATTCTTGAAAAAGAAGGAAGACTTCCCGATATGATTGTTGCATGTGTTGGTGGTGGAAGCAACGCGATGGGTATCTTCTATCCATTTGTTGAAGATGAAGAAGTTGAGCTTGTAGGAGTTGAAGCCGGCGGTTATGGTCTTGATACAGATAAACATGCAGCAAGTATATGTAAAGGTTCTCTTGGTGTTCTGCATGGTGCCAAATCTTATCTCCTTCAGACTGAAGACGGTCAGATTTTACCGACACATTCTGTCTCTGCCGGTCTTGATTATCCGGGTGTTGGTCCTGAGCATGCTCTTTTACATCATATCGGACGTGCAAGGTATGATGCCGTTACTGATGATGATGCTATAAAGGCGTTTCAAATTCTTTCACGAACCGAAGGTATAATTCCTGCCCTTGAAAGCTCTCATGCCGTAGCATGGCTTATTAAAAATAAGTCAAAATTGGAAAATAAAGTTGTTATAATAAATCTGTCAGGTCGTGGAGATAAGGATGTCAATCAAATAAGAGAAATACTGGCGGATAGGGAAGATTTAAGGTTATGATACAGAACCCCAAAAGTGATACTTCGATTGCTATTCTCGGTAGAACGAAGTTTTTGGAAAAGTTAACGGCTTTAAAAGATGATAATTTGACACTTTTTCTACTTGATGTTGATGATTTTAAACTGGTTAATTTTTCCTACGGTTACCGTATGGGAGATGTTGTTATTTCGGCTGTTGCCAAAAAGGTCTGTTCAGTTGTTTCCCGATACTTTTCTTCCTACATTATTGGGAGGGTTGGTTCAAACAGTTTTGCCGTTCTTGTTCAAGGCCTTGATCCAGTTCTTGGATTTCGCAGGATAGAGGAGATATATAACAAACATTTTGAGAGATTGAATTTTAAGATAGGAAGAGATTTTTTTTCTCTGACTACAAGTTGCGGTGTTGCGTTTTACACGAAGGACAAAGGAAATATTTGTGACCTTTTTAAGCAGGCGGAAGAAGCTCTTTATAGTGCTAAAAGAAGAGGTAAAAACTGTATTGTTTTTATAGATAATGAATCGAACAACTTTGATAAGATTCAGGAAATCAGATTTAAGCTTGTTGAGGCTATTGAGAAAAGAACAATAGTTCCATATTTTCAGCCTATTGTCAGTTTAAGAACGGGAAGAATCTACGGATATGAAGTTCTGGCCAGGGTGTTTCACGGTGAAGAGGTTTTGAAAGGAGATTATGTTATTGATATTGCCAGCACTTTCAATTTAATTCCCGAAATTGATAAGATAATTTTTGAGAAAGCGGCTGTCTATCTTAATAGAGGATATAAACTTTTTTTTAATCTTTCCATGAAATACTTTTTCAAGGAATTAAGTAATATCTGGAGGGTTGTTAAAGATAAAAATTTAAATTCGTCTAACATTGTTATTGAAATTACGGAGTCACAAAAAGTTATGGGTATGAATGTTGCCCAGAGTATTTTTCAGATTTTTAGAGACATGAATGCAAAAATAGCAATTGATGATTTCGGTTCCGGATATTCTTCTTATAGTTATTTGAAAAAATTTCCTGCAGATATTCTTAAAATTGACGGTGAATTTGTAAAAGGTGCCAAGAAAGATATAAGAGATTTAACGATTATGAAATCAATAGTTGAAGTTGCCAGGCCTTTTAGGTTAAGGGTTTTGGCTGAGTTTATAGAAGATGAAGAAGATTATACTCTTATGAGGGAAATTGGTGTAGGTCTTGGTCAGGGTTGGTTCATAGGTAAACCTCAGCCTGAGCCTTACGATGTTAAGATAGATATATAGGAGATAGCAATAATGAAAGATTTACTGTTTACGGCAATAACTACTGCTCTTAAAAGTGGAGATACCATTCTTTCTGTTTATGAAAGAAATTTTGAGGTGGAGGAAAAGGCTGATAAGTCTCCTCTTACAGAAGCTGATAAGCTTTCCCATAAAATTATAACTTCTCACCTTCCTGATTATCCGATACTTTCAGAGGAGGGAAAAGAGATTCCTTATGAAGAGAGAAGTGGCTGGCAAAGGTTTTGGCTTATTGATCCTCTTGACGGAACAAAGGAGTTTATTAAAAGAAATGGTGAGTTTACTGTAAACATAGCTCTTGTCGAAAATGGTAAACCTGTTTTGGGTGTTGTTTATGCTCCGGTTGTTAAAACACTTTACTTTGCTTCTACGGAAGTGGGAGCTTTTAAGGTAGAAAACGGAGATTTTTCTTTTCTGAAAGAGGCAACCTCTCCTGAAAAGTTCTGGGAAGAGATAGAAAAGATAGCTGTTAAACTTCCTATTAGTAAAGAAAGAGAAGAAGTTGTTGTAGTTGCTTCCCGTTCCCATAGAAATTCTGAAACAGAAGCTTTTATAAAGGATCTGGAAGAAAAATTTGGAAAGGTAAAAACCGTTTCAAAGGGAAGTTCATTAAAACTTTGTCTTGTTGCCGAAGGAGTTGCTGACGTTTATCCGAGAATTGCTCCAACAATGGAGTGGGATACTGCTGCTGGTCAAGCTGTGGTGGAAGTTGCAGGTGGTAGGGTCGTTAATTATGAAACTGGTAGACCGTTAGTTTACAATAAAAGAGATTTATTGAACCCATACTTTATTGTTTTTCGAAAAGGTTTTGTTTTATGAACATTTAAATTCTCCTTTTTCCAAAGAGATTTGTTAAATTCCCGATACAAAATAGATAGAATTTTATTTTTTAGCATATAAGACATTGACAACACCAGATAAGATTTCTATAATTTAAAATAGTGCACGTAAAATTAATATTTTGTTATTTTTTTAGGAGGTTTATATGGTTAAGACAAATTCCAAAATACTTGATGACAAGAGACTTGAGGAAGGAGCAGAATGTTTGAAAGCTCTTGCTTCTCCGGTAAGATTGAAAATTCTTTTTAAGTTGAAAGAAAAGCCGATGTGTGTAACAGATCTTGAGAAAGAGTTGGGAATTTCTCAGTCTTCTCTTTCTCAGCATCTCAGAACCCTTCGCTATAAAGGAATAGTTGACAAAAAGAGGGAAGGGAATAAAGTTTATTACACGATTTCTTCAGATGCTTTTATTCAGCTTCTAAACACGTTGCCGGAGATTATCTGCTTTAAGGGATAAAGTATGTTTAGAAAATTATTTAAAAAAGGCATAGATACCGGAGAAACAAAAGCTTCAGCAGTTCCTTCCGGTTTATGGATAAAGTGTAACGAATGTAAAAGCCTCCTGTTCAGGGGGGAGCTTGAGAAGAATTTAATGGTGTGCCCCAAATGCGGTTTCCATTTTCCTATGGATGCTAAAGAGAGGCTCTATTCTCTCTTTGACAGGGGTGAGTATGAAGAGCTTGATATAGAGCTTGAGCCAAAGGACATTTTGGGTTTTAAGGATCGCAAACCCTACACCGAGAGACTTGCATCTGCCCAGAGAAAAACAGGTTTGAAAGATGCCGTTGTAAATGCTAAGGGAAAGATTAGCAAAATTGATGCTTATGTTACCTGTTTTGATTTTAAATTTATGGGTGGAAGTATGGGCTCGGTGGTCGGCGAGAAGATCACAAGGAACATAGAAAGGGCTGCAGAGGAAGGGATACCTTTCATCTGTATCTCTTCTTCAGGAGGAGCAAGGATGCAGGAGGGAATAATTTCCCTCATGCAGATGGCAAAAACGTCAGCAGCCCTTGCTCGTCTTGAGGAAAGGGGGGTTCCTTACATATCCGTTCTTACCCATCCTACTATGGGTGGCGTTTCGGCAAGTTTTGCCTTTTTAGGGGATGTGATTATTGCAGAGCCTGGAGCTCTTATAGGTTTCGCCGGCCCCCGGGTCATTGAACAAACGATAAGACAGAAACTTCCCAAAGGTTTTCAGAAAGCAGAATTCCTTCTTGAGCATGGCTTAATAGATATGGTTGTTCCGCGGGAAGATTTAAAAGATACGATAGTCCATGTTCTCAAAATCTTCACAGAGAAGGTAGTTACTTAAGTGACCGACTTTGAGACTTACTTTGCCAGTAAAGAGTTTGTCTGGAAAATCGGACTTGACAGGATAAAGGGTGCTTTAAGCACTCTTTCTTTTTCTCTACCACCTTCTGTTATTGTTGCCGGGACTAACGGCAAAGGTTCAACTTCTACCTTTATAGCTTCTATATTGAAGGAACACGGCAAGAAGGTAGGCCTCTTTACATCTCCTCACATTGTAAGGTTTAACGAAAGGTTTCGTATAAACCTCAAGCAGGTTGATACAGAGACTTTAGATAGGGTGTTCAGAGAAGTTTTACCTATTATTGAAAAATTCTCTCTGACTTATTTTGAGGTGGCTTTTTTACTTGCTGTTTTTCTTTTTAAAGATTGTGATTTTGTCGTTTACGAGGTTGGACTTGGCGGAAGGCTTGATGCTACAAACGCCATTTCTCATAATTTAGCGGTTATCACCCACATTGATTTTGACCATAAAGATTATCTTGGTGATACGATAGAGAAGATAGCTGTTGAGAAGTTGCACGTTGTAAAGGATAGGATTCCTGTTGTTATTTCCGATAATCCGCTGGTTGTGTTTGAGCTTGCGAAGGAGTTTACAGATAGAATTACTGCTTTTGGCAGAAATTTTTATGTTTCTGATGTTAGCGTTTCCCTTTCGGGAACGGAGGCTTTTTACAGGGATGAAGATACGGCGTTTCGCTTTTTAGTTCCTCTTTACGGTTTTCATCAGGCTGTAAACAGTGCTACGGCCATTTCAGCGGCAAAGATTATTTTAAAAGAAGTTTTTGGCGAAGAGTTTTCAGTTTCAAAAGCTGTGAAGGGCTTGTCTAAAGTGAGGCTTCCCGGAAGATTTCAGGTTGTAAGAGAGAATCCTCTTTTAATAGTCGATGTTGCTCACAATCTGGATGCTGTAAAGAGGTTTGTTGAAACTTTGAAGTTTTTGAATCTAAATGTAGATATCCTTTATTCCGGTTTGAAAGATAAAGATGTAAAGGAAGTCGTTTCAGTTCTTGAAAGTTATGTGAATTCCTGCGGAAAAAAACTTTTTGTTACGGAAATAGATAATGAAAGGGCGCTTTCTGCAGAAAAAATTAAAAGTTATTCAGATTCCGCTGTTATTGTTAAGGATCTTTCATTGGTTTTAGACAGACCTGTTGCCGTCGTTGGTTCTTTTTACCTTATCGGAAAACTTTCTGATTACTTCCCTGACGATTCTCTCTTCTTCTTTTGAAAATCTCTTTTCCTTTAAAAGCTTTTTTATTAATTCTGAATTTTTAAGGTATGTTCTTTCTATTGATTTTTCTTTTCTCCAGAGTTCTATCTTTTTATGGTGTCCTGACAGGAGGACTTTTGGGACTTTCATGCCTCTGTATTCAGCAGGTCTTGTGTAATTCGGATATCCCATAAGGCCTCTATCGCTGAACGAGTCTGCTTCGAGGGAATCTCTGCATCCCAAAACTCCCGGCATTAGCCTTATTACTGCGTCCATTATTACCATGCCAGGAAGTTCACCGCCTGTAAGTACGTAGTTTCCTATGGATATTTCTTCATCAACGATAGCTTTTACCCTTTCATCGACGCCTTCGTATCTTCCGCATATTATCAGTATATTTTCCTTTTTTGATAGTTCCACGGCTTTTTCCTGTGTAAACGTTTCCCCCCAGGGTTCAGTTAAAATTACGTGCGGTTTTTTGCCTCTCTCCTCGCAAATATGGTCAAATGCACGGAAGATAGGTTCCGGTTTTAAAACCATACCGGGTCCGCCGCCGTAGGGAACATCATCAACTACTCTGTGTTTGTCGGTTGTGAAATCTCTCAGGTTGTGAATTTTTACGCTGACCTTTCCTGACTTTATGGCTCTTCCTATAACACCTTCTGTGAGAAATCCTGAAAACAGTCCTGGAAGTACGGTTAAAACATCAAAAGAAGGCATTAGATGAGACCCTCTATTGGTTTTATTGTGATTATTTTTTCTTTTACGTTTACATCTTTTACAAATTCATCTATGAACGGTATAAGAGCTTCTTTGCTGTCTTCTTTTTCCACAACGAGTATGTGGCTTGCCGGCATCTCCATTACTTCTTTTACCTTTCCAACGGTTTTGCCTTCTTCGGTTATGACTTTACAGCTGATTAAGTCTTCAAAGAAGAATTCGCCATTTTCCAGGGGAACAACTTCTTCTTTTTTTATATAAAGTTCGGTGTTTATTAAAGATTCTGCCTGCTCTCTATCTTCTGTCTCTTTAAACTTTGCGATGAACAGATTTTTGTGAGGTTTTATCGATTCTATGGTTAAAATTTTTTTTGCTGTTCCTCTGTAACCTGTAAGTTTTTCAACATGTAATATCTGTTTTTCAAAGATGTCCGATTCTGGCTTAACCTTCACCTCTCCTTTTATTCCGTGGGCGCCAACGATCTTACCTATCAAGACTTCTTTTGAGTGATCTATCTTTTTCTTTCTTCTTTCTAAAATTTCCTTTATGCTTCTCTTTTTCATTGTTTCTCCAATCTGGAAAAAGGGGGCATGTATACCCCCTGATTGTCAGTTGTTTTGTTCGGGATTTTGTATCTTATCTATGACAAACTTTTTAAGCTTTTCTTGAACTTCTTCTTCACTTTCTGGCGGCTTGGTTTCCTGTGGTTGTTCTTGTATGAGGCCTTTGGCCTTGAGTTGCTCTAAAACTTCCTTTCCAAAGCTTACAGGTCTTCCCTGCGGGTCTATAAATATGTGCTGTGTGAATCCAACTGCAAGGACTGCCTCGTCCCTTATTATTCTGTAGTCAAACCTTATACCTCTTGATTCTATGTTTGTGATGGCCGTCTCTATTGTTATCAGGTCGTCATAAACAATAGGTGCCATATATCTGCAGGCGGTTTCAACGACAGGCATTAAAATCTGCCTTTGCTGGAGGACTTGTCTGTATTCAATACCTAAAGCTCTGAAAAGTTCCGTTCTTCCTCTTTCAAACAGGTGAAAGTAGTTGGCGTAATACATTACACCGTAAGCGTCGGTTTCGCCCATGGTCACCCTGTATTGCATCGTGCCTACAATTACCTGCTGCTGTTGCTGTTGTTTTTGTTCCTCTGCCATTTTTTCCCCCTTTAATGTCTGAAGTGTCTTATTCCTGTGAATACCATTGCCATTCCATGTTCGTTTGCCGCTTCTATAACTTCATTGTCTCTTATGGAGCCGCCTGGCTGTATTATGGCTTTAACGCCAACCTTTGCTGCTTCGTCAACGCTGTCTCTGAACGGGAAGAAAGCTTCACTTGCAAGAACACAGCCTTCCATATCAAGTCCCATCTCTTTTGCCTTCAGTGCGGCACACTTTGCGGCATCGACACGGGATGTCTGTCCTACGCCGATTCCGATTGCAATACCATCTTTGGCGTAAACAACAGAGTTTGACTTTACCCATTTTACTACTTTAAATGCAAAGAGAAGGTCTTTCCATTCTTTATCGGTAGGTTCTCTGTCTGTTACGACTTTCATTTTTTCAGGTAATACTGTTATAAGATCTCTGTCCTGAACCAGCATTCCTCCCACCACTTTCCTGTAATCAAAGGGTGAATTTTCTCCTCTTGATTCTAAGTTTTTAAGACCGTTTGTCGTGAGAACTCTCAGGTTTTTCTTCGTTTTGAGTGTTTTAAGTGCCCTATCTGAATATCCCGGTGCAATAATGCACTCGTAGAATCTTTTAACTATAAGGTTTGCAACTTCCTCGTTAACATTTGCATTGAATGCGATTATTCCGCCGAAAGCCGAAACGGGATCGACTTTGAGTGCTTTTTCGTAAGCTTCTTCCGGTGTTTTTCCTAATGCCATTCCGCATGGATTGGCATGTTTTATGATTGCACATGCTATACCGTCTTTTTCGGGGTCAAATTCCAGCACTAAATTGAATGCACCGTCAATGTCGTAGATATTGTTAAAAGATAACTCTTTTGCTCCGTGTATCTTTTCTGCGTTTGTTACGCAGGGTTCCTCATTAAATATTTCTCTATAAAATGCCGCTCTCTGATGTGGGTTTTCTCCGTATCTTAAATCCTGAACCTTTTCAAATGTGATTGTCAGCGGGTTCCTGAACTCGGGCGGTTCTGTGCTTCTTTTACCTTCCTCGTTTATAGAGAACAGGTATTCTGTTATTACGGCATCATAATGGGCGGTAAGATTAAAGGCTTTTTTCGCCAGGTAGAATCTGGTCTTAAGCGAGATTTCGCCGGTGCCTTTAAGTTCTTCTACGATTTTGTCATAATCTGCAGGATCTGTTACTATGGCAACATACTTAAAGTTTTTGGCTGCAGCCCTTACCATTGTTGGGCCGCCAATGTCGATGTTTTCTATTATCTCTTCAAATGATGACCCCTTTTTTACGGTTTCCTTAAACGGATACAGGTTAACAACGACCATATCTATTCGTTCTATTCCAAGTTCTTCCATTGTTTTTACATGGTCGGGATTGTCTCTTTTAGATAGAATTCCTCCGTGAACTTTCGGATGAAGTGTTTTTACTCTTCCTTCCATTATTTCGGGAAAGCCTGTAAGTTTGGAGATCTCTTTTACCGGTATGTTATTCTCTTTTAAAAGTCTTGCCGTTCCGCCCGTTGAGATGATTTCAACGCCTAATTCGTGGAGCGATTTGGCAAATGGGACAATGCCTGCTTTGTTAGATACAGATATAATAGCTCTAACAGGTTTCAAATTAACCTCCTGCGGGATTTGGTTTAGTGATACGAAATTTTATCAAACTGATTGGAGAGTAATTATGAAGTTGACTTTTCCTAAGATTGGTTCTGTTTTACTTTCCCTCTCTGTTTACTTACTTACTTTGACCATTCCTGTTTCAATAGCCGGTGATAATATAGCCATAGGTATAGGTGTTTTAGGGGTTATCCTTCTCTTCTTGAGCAATGAGCGGATGGATTTTCCTAATCTTAAACCTCTTGCATTTTTCTTAGTTCCCGAAGGCATATCGGTTTTGTTCGCTAAAAATGTTAAAAAAGCCTGGAAACAGACTTCATTAAATCACCATTTGCTACCTTTAATTTTTGTTTACGATAGGCTAAAAAAGGGGCTTTCTCTGGAGAGGATTTTAAAATTTCTTTCTTTTAGTTCTATAGTTCTTTCCTCTTCTGTTATTGTGGAAGCTTTTACACATCAGAATGTAAAACATTTTAAGTTTTCGAGATTTCATCTTTTCTTTGAACCGGTCAGAGGAAAAGGAATCCTTAATCATCAACTAACGACGGCTGGAGTGCTCTATCTTTTGTTTCTCTTATTTGCAGGTTTTTTTATCAGACAGAATCAGGATAGACAATCAAAGAAAATTTATGGTATTACTACGTGTTTTCTTTTTTTAGCTATTCTTTTGAATCAGAGTAGATCTTATTGGATCGGTATGTTTGTGGCTTTTCTATTGTTTTTCGTTTTGCTTTATAGAAAGAGGGCAGTTTTTTATATTTCTGGGTTTTTAGCCTTTTTTTTAGGGTTTACTTTGGTATTTGCTCCTCTGAGAGCTAGATTAGAGAGTATTGTAAATACCAAAACGAATGGGAGTAATACAACTAGGCTGATAATATGGCGTTCTCACTATGAGGCTATTAAGAATGATTTCTCTTTGAAAGAAAAACTGTTTGGATCTCCGGTGGCAGGAAAAGATATGTGCTGTAAATATATTCCAGAAAGTTATGAAAAAGTTCTTGGTAAAAAGCCGCCTAAAATTGAGAATTTATGTGATAAGCAGTTTTATCATTGTTTGAGTCATAACATTTACATAAAGTATTTAACGGATTTTGGCCTGTTAGGTTTATTGGGCTATGTTACTTTTATTCTTTATTTAATATTAGTAAATATTCGCGGGTTTTCTCTTTCTGGAGATTCTATCTTTGCTACTTTTGCTTCCATGTATACCGGTTTTGCCACAGCAGGCTTTTTTGAGAATAACTTTACAGATGCAGAAGTAAAAATCTGTTTCATATTTATTTTAGGGATAAATTTCTATCTTCTTGATAAATTACGTTCGGGAGAGAGAGTTTGAGAAAGTTCCCTTGGTGGCTTTTCGGTTATATAAAAGAATACAGGTTTCTTATGGGAGTTACTGTTGTTGCCATGCTGGTTCATTCGGCGGTAACTTCTTATCTTGCTTATTTCATAAAGGATATTATTAATTCCGTTTTTGTTACGAAGAACGAACATATGCTTAAGCTTTTACCTTTTATTCTTCTCGGACTTCTTTTGATTAAAGGGATTGCTTTCTTTTTCAGTTACTATACGGCTTCTTATCTTGGACAAACCGTTATAGCCAGATTGAGAGAAGATCTATACGATAAGGTTTTAAGGCTTCCGATGGATGTTCTTCAGGGAGAATCTGCAGGATCTTTCGTCTCAAAAATTATTAACGATACGGCGCTTTTGCAGGAATTTACGGCAAGGTATGTTGTTTCTTTTATGAGGGATCTTACAACATCAATAGGATTGATGGTTGCAGTTATTTACATGGATCCGAAACTTGCATTTGCCGGTTTTGTGGCACTCCCTTTGATAGGTCTTGTTATTTCAGAGTTTGGTAAAAAAGTTAAGAAATATACTTTCAGAATGCAGGAGAAACTTGCTAACCTTACAGCCCATTTGTTTGATGGTGTTAAAAACATAAGAGAGGTAAAACTCTTTTTACTTGAAGAACGTTTCTCAGAACTGTTTAAAGAAGAAAATAAGCGTTATGTTAAGCAGTTTATGAGAATAAAGTTTATTCAGGGCATTTATCCTCCCATTGTTGAAATTATGGCCGGTGTTGTTATAGGAGGGTTAATCTTTTACGGCGGCTACAGGATAGTTGAAGGGACACTTACGCCAGGTGGTTTTTTTGCGTTCATTATTGCTCTGATAATGGCTTACGAGCCTATAAGAAAACTTGGTGGCACTTATAACAATATTCAGCAAGCAGTTGCCGTGGCTGAAAGAGTGAAAAAAATTCTTTCTATTCCTGACGAGTATACTCTTAAGGACGGTTCTTTAAACTTAGATAGTTCCATAGCAAGGATAGAATTTGAGGATGTTTATTTTTCCTATCCAGGTAGGAAAGAGAAAGTTTTGAAAGGTATAGATGCTTCTTTCGTTTCAGGGAAGAAGTATGCAATTGTTGGTAAGACGGGAAGTGGAAAGTCAACTCTTGTGAGTTTGATTCCGAGATTTTTTGATGTAACAGAAGGTGTTTTGAGGATAAACAATACAGATATAAAGAAGTATAAGTTGCGTTCTTTAAGAAAGCGTATAGGCTTTGTTTCTCAGGATATAGTTCTGTTTAGAGGAACAATAAGAGAGAACATAGCAGTTGGGAAACCTGATGCTTCGATGGAAGAGATAGTAAGGGCAGCAAAGATAGCCAACATTCACGATTTTATAGAGACTCTACCTGAGAAGTATGAAACATTGCTTGGAGAAGGCGGTATTCAGTTATCAGGTGGTCAGAAACAACGAATAGCGATTGCTAGAGCTGTTTTAAAAAATCCCGATGTTCTTATTCTTGATGAAGCTACCAGCGCTCTTGATTCCGAGACAGAAAGGGCGGTTCAGGATGCTATTGATAAGATTTTTAAAGATAAGATTTTAGTCGCCATAGCTCATAGACTTTCTACTGTCTTAAACAGTGATGAGATTCTTTTTATGGAAGATGGAAAGATTATTGCTCGCGGAAGTCATAGAGATCTTTTGCTGATGAGTGATAGGTATAAGAGGCTGTGTGAGTTGCAGTTTAGTGAAAACATTTGAAGGAGTGCGTTTTGAGCAGAAAAATTCGCATTCTTGAGATAATAGATGGTGACGGATGGTGTGGGACAAAGGAGCAGACTTATCTTATTTCACTTCAGCTTTCAAAGTACTTTGAGGTTGAAATGGCACTTGCTTCTGGAAATAAGCATCTTATAAAAAGGCTTGATGGAAAAATTCCCTTGCATTTCTTTCAAAAAGGAGATAAGTCAGAGAAAAAGAAACTCTATCCGTATAAAAATCTAATTAGGATAATAAGACAGGGTAATTATGATGTTGTTATTCCAAACTCTTCATCGGCGTTTAATTTTCTTCTTCCTTTCTGGAGATTTCTGAGAAATCGTCCAAAACTTATTGCTATGAGACGCTCCGGTTTTGTTCCATCCTTTTTCTCTGCAAAGTTAAAGTATAGTCTTGCAGATGCTATCGTTGTTGTTTCAAAAGATGTGGCAAAGATGCTTAAAGAAAAGCATTTCTTTCCTGAAAAGTTATACGTTATAGAGAGCGGGATAGAACTTTCTAGATTTTATCCTTCTGACGAATATAGGTTTGAAATTAGAGAGCACTTTAGTGTATCGGAGCATGAGAAGTTGTTTGTGAATGTCGCAAACTGGCTTCCTTACAGAAAAGGGCAGGATATACTGTTTAGAGCTTTTGCAGAAGCTGCTAGAAATGATTGGAAATTGATGCTTGTTGGAAGGGATACAGACTCGGAAGAAGCAAGAGAAATGGTAAGAGAACTCGGCCTGGAAGGGAAGGTTATTCATGCTGGTTTCAGGCCTGATGTGGAAAAGATACTGCAGGCTGCGGACTTTTTTGTCCTTTCATCCCGTTCTGAAGGAATAGCCGGGGCACTTCTGCAGGCCATGGCTTCTGGAAAGGTTGTCATTTCAACGCTTGCTGGAGGAATTGGGGAGTATCTAAAGGATGGAGTAAACGGTTTTGCGTCACCGATAGAAGATGTTGATGGTTTGGCAGAAGCCATGAAGAAAGCGGCTGCGCTTGATAAAAAAGAGTATGAAGTGATTGCTAATAGAGCAGTGGAAACAGCAAAAAAGTATTCTATAGAAGAAACCGGAAAGAAGTGGAAAGATCTGATTGAGTCTTTGTGCCGTTGAAAATTTACGGATAATTTAATAAATTTCCAGCGGGGTAGTATCCCTTGACAATTGATGTTCTATTTGCTTATATTCAAGCGCCAAACTATATAGGAGGAGATAGTATGCCCACAATTAATCAACTTGTGAGAAAAGGGCGTGAAAAGAAGATTAAACGCTCAAAGGCACCTGCCCTTCAGGGTAATCCCCAGAAAAGGGGTGTCTGTGTAAGGGTATTTACCACTACGCCTAAGAAGCCTAACTCAGCTCTTCGTAAGGTTGCGAGGGTAAGGCTTTCAAACGGGATAGAAGTAACCGCTTACATCCCGGGTATCGGCCACAATCTCCAGGAGCACTCTGTTGTTCTTGTAAGAGGTGGAAGAACAAAAGACCTTCCAGGTGTTCGTTACAAGATTATTCGTGGTGCTCTTGATGCTGCTGGCGTTGAGGGAAGAAGACAGTCAAGGTCTAAGTATGGAACAAAGAGACCAAAGGAGAAAAAATAATTTTTAGGAGAGGAAAGGCATGCCAAGGAAAGGACCAGTTCCACCAAGAGAGATAATTCCTGACCCTGTTTATGGTGATAAGCTTGTGGCAAAGCTTATTAACAAAGTAATGAAGGATGGAAAAAAGAGCGTAGCTGAAAAGATAGTTTACGGTGCTTTTGGCATTATCAAGGAAAAGCTTGGAGAAGAACCTCTTGCCGTATTTCACAAGGCAGTAGAAAATGTAAAACCTATTATGGAAGTTCGTCCACGCCGTGTTGGTGGTGCCACATATCAGGTACCTATGGAAGTAAGACCAGAAAGACAGATTCACCTTGCACTTAAGTGGATCGTGGACGCTGCACGTGCTCGTTCTGAGCGCGGAATGGTTAACAGACTTGCAAATGAGCTTATTGATGCTTACAACCAGAAAGGTGGTGCATTCAAGAAGAGAGAAGACACCCATAGAATGGCAGAAGCTAACAAGGCATTTGCACACTACAGGTGGTAATTTTTAAAGATCAAACGAATTAATGGAGGCCGTTGTGAGTAAGGCTGCAAAAAATATTAAAGTTCCTCTTGATAAGGTAAGGAACATAGGAATTATTGCCCATATTGACGCTGGAAAGACAACAACGACCGAGCGTATTCTTTACTATACGGGAAGGATTCACAAAATTGGGGAGGTTCATGAAGGCGCTGCTGAAATGGACTGGATGGAGCAAGAAAAGGAGAGAGGTATTACCATTACCTCCGCTACAACAACCTGCTTCTGGAGAAATCATAGGATTAACATCGTTGATACACCGGGACACGTTGACTTCACAATTGAAGTTGAGCGTTCTCTGAGGGTTCTTGACGGTGCCGTTACAATTCTCTGTTCTGTCGGTGGTGTTCAGCCTCAGACAGAAACTGTATGGAGACAGGCAGATAAATATCATGTTCCAAGGATTATCTTCGTAAACAAGATGGACAGAATCGGTGCTGACTTTTTCCAGGTAGTTAAAGATGTTGAGGAAAAGCTTGGAGCAAAGCCTGTTCCTCTTCAAATACCTGTTGGCGCTGAAGAGAACTTTAAAGGTGTTGTTGACCTTGTGACAATGAAAGCGATTATATGGGAAGAAGAAACTCTCGGTGCTAAGTATCATGAGGAAGAAATCCCTGAAGATTTAATTGATATCGCAGAAGAATATAGAGAAAAACTTATAGAGGCTCTTGCTGATGTTGATGAAGAAATAATGATGAAGTATCTTGAAGGTGAAGAAATAACACCAGAGGAAATGAAGGCAGCAATCAGAAAAGGAACTCTTGAAATTAAATTCTTCCCTATGCTTTGCGGTTCAGCCTTCAAAAATAAAGGTGTTCAGCCTCTTCTTGATGCAGTAGTTGATTATCTTCCCTCACCTCTTGATGTTCCTCCTATTAAAGGAATCAATCCTAATACAGGTGAAGAGGAGGAGAGACACGCTTCATACGATGAGCCGTTTTCAGCACTTGCATTTAAAATTCTTACGGATCCTTATGTTGGTCAGCTTACATTTATCAGGGTTTACTCCGGTTTAATGGAATCTGGGTCTTACGTTTACAACGCAACAAGAGGTAAGAAAGAAAGACTTGCAAGAATTCTCCGTATGCATGCAAACAAAAGGGAAGAAATTCCAGTTCTTGGTGCTGGTGATATCGCTGCGGCTGTTGGTTTAAGAGAGACCTTTACAGGTGATACACTCTGCGATCCAGATCATCCAATTATTCTTGAGGCTATGGAATTTCCAGAACCTGTTATATCTGTTGCTGTTGAGCCAAAAACAAAGGCAGACCAGGAAAAACTCTCAATTGCTCTTCAAAAGCTTGCTAAAGAAGACCCATCTTTCAGAGTTTCAACAGATCACGAAACAGGACAGACAATAATCTCCGGTATGGGTGAACTTCACCTTGAGATTATCGTTGACAGGCTTAAGAGAGAGTTCAATGTTGATGTTAACGTTGGTAGACCTCAGGTTGCATACAGAGAGACTATCAGAAAAGAAGTTACTCAGGAAGGTAAGTTTATCAAGCAGACAGGTGGTAGAGGTCAGTACGGTCATGTATGGCTTAAGATTGAGCCTCTTGAGCCTGGTAAAGGTTTTGAATTCCATGAAACAATTAAAGGTGGTGTTGTTCCTAAGGAATATATCCCTGCTGTTGAAGCAGGTGTTAGAGAGGCCATGGAAACAGGTGTTGTTGCCGGTTATCCTATGGTTGACATAAAGGTTACACTCTTTGACGGTTCATACCACGAAGTTGACTCTTCTGAAATGGCCTTCAAGATTGCAGGTTCAATGGCATTCAAAGAGGGTGCCAAAAAGGCAAATCCTGTTCTCCTTGAGCCAATAATGGAAGTAGAGGTAACAACACCAGAAGAATTTATGGGTGATGTTATTGGCGATCTCAATAAGAGGCGTGGTCGTGTTCAAGGTATGGAAGCAAGAGGGAACGCTCAGGTTATTAAAGCGATGGTACCTCTTGCAGAAATGTTCGGTTACGCTACTGACCTTCGTTCAATGACACAGGGTAGAGCCACCTATATAATGAGATTTAGCCATTACGAAGAAGTGCCGGCAAATGTTGCTGAGCAAATAATAGGTGAGAGAAGCAAGTAATATTTGTAACTTTTAAAATCCCCCTTCGGGGGGATTTACTTTATAAGGACTTTACAATTGCAGGGAAAAGAATATAATTCACACCTGCGAAAAAATTTTTTTGTTCTTTTAAAAAGCAATAAGGTTTTAAGGAGGAAAGTACTATGGCAAAGGAAAAATTTGAAAGGACGAAACCCCACAAGAACGTGGGAACGATAGGACACGTAG
>NZ_MOEN01000011.1 GCF_001968985.1 Desulfurobacterium indicum
TATTTCCTCTAAGGTTACCTGCGATATTTTGCTTATGGTTGAGGGTGAGTATTTAAGTTCAAACACGCTTTCAAGAGCCTGGGCTACTGCTCTTGCACTCATACCAGAGGCAAACATCCCAAGTATTAAGTCTTCAAGATTGATATCTCTTCTTCTATAAGGTTCTATCAACTTTGTTCTGAATTTTCCCTCTCTATCTCTTGGAATTCTCAGATTTTCAAGCTTACCGATAACAGTATCTAAGTTTCTAACGTAAAAGCCGTTCTTTGTTCCTCCATGTTCTTTAAGAAACACTTCTCTTTCAGCCGTCATGATTGACTCTAAGGTTTGCTTTACCACTTCCTTAACTAGGTCTGGTAAAATCTTCTGTAGTTCCATTTTTGCCTCCTGGGGTTGGTATTTGTGGGGTGTTCCCCAGGAGGTTATCCCATTTCTCAAGCTTACACAAAATATCGTACACTACCGAATAGTTTGAAGAATTCCAATTATTTCATCGTAATTTTGGTTTTCAAATAGTCTTTTTAAACTTTCTGTTGAAGAAGCACTTCCTGTAAGGGTAAGCAATAATAGGTATGTTGCTATTATTTTCTTCATTAGATTCCCCAAGATGCTTTAATTAAAATGTAGCATAAGATAATCAGAATATCAAGTTGGTTTAATTAAATTTAGAACTCAAAACCGTAATCTTCGTCTCCCTCATCAAAGGTGAAATCTGGTGGGGGTGAAGGTTGTGATTCTTCCATTATGATGGGAGGTTCTTCTTCGGCAGATTCTTCTTCATTTTTAATTAATTCTGTTTCTTTCAGGTTTTCAAATCTTGTGAGGTCTTTTATAAAGGAAAGTGTTATCGTTCCTGTGGGGCCGTTTCTTTGTTTTGCTATTATGATTTCTGCTATGCCTCTTTCTTCCGGCGGGGGATCTTTTTTGTAAACTTCGGGCCTGTGAATGAACATTACGACATCCGCGTCCTGCTCTATGGATCCACTTTCCCTCAGATCTGCAAGTTGCGGTCTTTTGTCTGAACGATGTTCAACCTGACGAGAAAGCTGAGATAGGGCTATCACAGGAATATTTAGCTCTTTTGCCAGTCCTTTAAGGGAACGGGAAATTTCGGATACTTCCTGCTGTCTGTTTTCCGTTTTTCTTATTCCCCTCATAAGCTGGAGGTAGTCAATAATTATAAGGTCAAGCCCTTTTTCACTTTTAAGTCTCCTTG
Source organism: Desulfurobacterium indicum (assembly GCF_001968985.1). NCBI lineage: Bacteria > Pseudomonadati > Aquificota > Aquificia > Desulfurobacteriales > Desulfurobacteriaceae > Desulfurobacterium > Desulfurobacterium indicum. The sequence goes on from NZ_MOEN01000011.1 coordinate 1,217, forward strand.
CTTTGGCGCGCATTTCCAGAACAGATATGCCTGGTGTATCGTCAATATAGATTGGTGCTTCTTTTACCGTATCGGCTGCTTCTATAAGTCTGTCAAGCTCTTGAGAAGAAAGGAATCCAGATCGAATTTTATGTAGAGGAACACCGGAAGCCTGTGCCAATAGCCTTGTTATTAATTGTTCTTTTGACATCTCAAGAGAGAAAATGGCTACGCTTTTGCCTCTCTCTATGGCAACGTTGTAGGCTATGGAAAGTGCAAAAGCAGTTTTACCCATGGAAGGTCTTGCGGCTATGATTATAAGGTCTGAATCTTGAAGTCCTGACGTTTTTGTGTCAAGGTCGGAAAAGCCTGTGGGAATACCTGTTACCATTTCCCTTTTTACCGCCAGCTTTTCTATCTCTTCTATTACCGACTGTATAATTTCAGAAACAGGTATTAAGCTGTTTGTTATTCTCTCTTCTGATAGGGCAAAAACCTTTTTCTCTATGTTATCTATGAGAATGTCCGGGTCTGGAGTCTCTTCTATCTTTTTAGGTATCTCTTCCGTGATTTCAAGGATTTTTCTTAGAAGTGCTTTGTCTTTTACTATTTTGCAGGCAGATTCAAACTTTTCATAGTTATCTAGAGCAAACTCTATCATGTAGGAGAGGTATTCTTCGCCGCCCACTTTCTCAAGAAGGCCTCTTTTTTCCAGTTCATCTTTGTAAGATATCTCGTTAAGTTGCTTTTCCGTATAACCTTCACCTAAAAGTATTTTGATAAATTTGAAAAACTCTTTATGCTCTTTTTTGAAGAAATCTTCAGGATTAAGAAGTTCTACCGCTCTAAATACAAAGGACGGCTGAATAATCACCGTTCCAAGAACTTTAAGTTCTGCCTCTATGTCAAAGGGTTTCATGGAATACCTCTTTTAAAATTTCAGTTGTGAAATTTAAGTCCTTTTTCGGCAAACTCAACGGCTTTAAAAATAGCTTTTGCCTTATTGAGTGTTTCTTTTACTTCAAGTTCAGGTTTGGAATCGGCAACTATGCCGGCGCCTGCTTGAACGTAAACTTTATCTTTCCTGACGACAGCTGTTCTTATGGCTATTGCAGTATCCATATTTCCATCGAAAGAGAAATATCCTACCGCACCTGCATAAACGCCTCTTTTGGAAGGTTCCATCTCTTCTATAATTTCCATTGCACGAACCTTTGGGGCGCCTGATACTGTTCCTGCCGGAAAGCACGCTTTCAAAACGTCAAACGCATCAAAGCCTTTTTTAAGCTTTCCTACAACATTTGAAACAATGTGCATAACGTGGGAGTATCTCTCTATGATCATAAGGTCTGTTACTTTTACCGTTCCATTTTTGGCTACTCTACCTACGTCGTTCCTTGCAAGGTCAACAAGCATTATGTGTTCTGCTTTTTCTTTTTCATCTGAAAGTAGTTCTCTTTCCATTGCAAGGTCTTCTTCTTCGGTTTTTCCTCTTCTTCTCGTTCCAGCGATGGGTCTTGTTTCGATCTTTCCGTCGGTTAGTCTTATCAGTACTTCAGGAGATGCACCGACAATCTGAAAGTCATTGTAATCAAGTAGATACATGTAAGGTGATGGATTGATAAATCTCAACGCCCTGTAAAGTGTAACGGCGTCACTTTTAAATGGTTTTTCAAAACGTCTTGACAGAACAACCTGAATAATATCTCCTGCTTTTATGTATTCTTTTGCCTTTTTAACAGCTCCTGCAAATTCGCCGTCTGAAAAGTTTACCTTCCAGTTTCGGGTTACTTTTGCTCCTGTGGCTTCCCTATCTGCCGGAATACTTTCTGTCAGCTGTTTTTCTATTTCATTGATGGATGCTATGGTTTCTTCATAGATTTCTTCTATCGGAGAGTAGTCCCTTTCTATTATGTAACCTATTATTTTCATTGTTTTTGAAACGTTATCAAAAATTATTAAATTTCTTGGTATTGAAAAGACCATATCGTATAACATGGAATCTTCTTTATTCTTTTTCGAAAAGGAGGTTACTCTCGGCTCAAAAAATTTTACGGTATCGTAACCTAAATATCCAAAAAATCCGCCCCACATTCTGGGCAAATTCTTGTCTCTGAAAGGCTTATATCTTTTGAACTCTTCCCTGAGAATTTCCAGGGGATCTGTTTTTATTTCTTTTACCTCTATTCTACCGTTGCGGTTTATTTCTACGAATCTTTCTTTGCTTTTAACAGTAACCAGATTCCCGATACCTATTATTGAATATCTTCCCCACTTTTCGCCGCCCTCGACACTTTCTAACAGTATGTTCGCTCCTATTGGTTTAAGTTTTACAAATGCCGAAAGAGGCGTTTCAAAATCTGCCACTATTTCTCTATATATTGGTATAAGGTTGAATCCTTTTGAGACCAAGCTTTTTACATCTTCCAGTTTCATCTGCGTTCTCCATGGTTAGTTGTAAAATAGAATTATACCTTTTGGTAATGTTAAATCGGGATTACACATGGTTTATGTATAATTAAACTCTGAAATTCTAAACTTTTATTCTTTCAGGGGTTGACGTAATGAAAGATACCATTTTGAAGGCTGCAGATAAGATTTTTTCTACTTATGGTTATCATGAAGCCAAAGTTGCCATGATCGCCCACGAGGCGGGCGTTGCCGTAGGCACTATATACAGATTTTTCAGCGGCAAAGACGAGCTTTACAGAGAAGTCGTCAGGATGAAGCTGTTTGAGATGGAAAAAAGGATAGTCAGTGCTATTTCTGATAAACCGCCGCTTGATGCTTTGAGGGCTTATATTCATGAGGCTTTTAAATTTTTTGAAGAAAATAAAGATTTCTTTAAATTTTTTTTACGTGATGTAGGAACTTTTTCCGTTGCAGATCTTGAAAAATTTGGTTTATCTTTCTGGTATGATAATTTTATAAATAAACTTACTAAAATGATAGAAAAAGGGAAAAAGGAGGGTATTTTCAAAGATTTTGACAGTAAGATTGTTATGCTTTTTCTTTCCGGAGCCGTAAAAAATCTGGTTTATTCAGAGGCTAAGGGACGAATTAAGCAAAATATAAATTCTATAGAAGAGACTATCTTCAAAATTGTAACAGAAGGCATTAAAAGATAATTGTTGAAAGAAATTTGCAATCACTTTCTAATTTCTATAAATTAATATTAGACTAACTTTCAGGAGGAAAATTATGAAAAAGTTTTTTGTTGCTACGGCTGTTATTCTTGCTGCTCTTACTCCGTTGGCTTTTGCCGGTAAAGGTTCAAAGGGCGGTTCTTCCAGGAATGGTGGTGGGAAGAGCATAATGATTCAGAATCATGGTGAAGAGCATCAAATAAGGCAGAGAACGAGAGCAGGAAACTGCACAGGTATGGATAATGCCACTATGAATGGAACGATGAATGGGACAATGAATGGAACAATGAAGAGAATGAAATCCGGTCAGTAATCTTAATTTTAAGTTTTGCATGAGAAGGGGCGGAATTTCCGCCCCTTTTTTTATTTTCCTTCTTCTATAGCATATAATACATCTAACACTTTACAGGGTGGTTGTCATGATAAGCTCTACTAACATTAAAGTTAAAATTCAAAAGATGTTAAAACCTCTTGCGGAAGCTTTTGATACTGTGGGAGTTACTCCGGACATTTTAACGCTTATGGGTTTTTCTCTTTCCCTGATCAGTGCGCTTTTGATATACAGGAGAATGTTTGCAATTGCCGGTTTTGTTTTTCTGTTTGCCGGCGCCTGCGATATGCTGGACGGTATACTGGCACGGGTAAAAGGAAGGGTTACAAAAGCAGGAGCTTTTATGGATTCTTTTTTTGATAGGTATGCTGACTTTTTTCCTCTTGCTGCGTTTGTTGTCCTTGCCGTTGAAGGAAAAGATACAACAATGGCGGTTCTTGGACTTTTATCCATTATGGGTTCATTTGCTACAAGTTATGCCAAGGCAAGAGCTGAATCCCTTGGAGTAGAGTGTAAAGTTGGTTTGATTGAAAGGCCTGAAAGATTTTTTATCATTCTTTTTGCCCTTTTTACAGGATTTGTTGATTCTATGCTACTTTTTTTAGCTCTTTTTTCAAACTTTACTGCTTTTCAAAGATTTTTCTATACTATTAAAATTCTCAAGAGAGAATCTTAAAGTTGAAAAGGCGTTTTTTTTATTTCGTATGTCTGATTATTTTTCTGCTGCTATTTGGCATGGTTTTTTCGTTTGAAACCTCAAGGAAAATGGATGTTTCTTTTTCTGTTAGAAAAGGTGAATCTACCTATGCTGTTATTGATAGATTAGCAAAAGAGCATGTAATAAAGGAACCGTTCATCTCAAAGATTTATGCAAGATTTAATAATGTAAAGGTAAAAGCCGGTAAATATATATTGAATGGTACGTATTCTGATGAAGATATTTTGAAAATTCTTTCCAGAGGGCAGGTTCACTATGTAAAGTTTGTTATTCCGGAAGGTTATGATCTTTTTGATGTTGCCGGTGTTCTTGATTCCCATTTTCCAAATTGCAATAAAGAGCGGTTTTTACGGCTTGCTTTCAATTCTACATTTGTCCGTTTTATGGGTATTAATTCAACATCACTAGAAGGTTTCCTTTTCCCGGATACATATCTTGTCGATAGAGAAGCTACATGCAGCGAGATTGTATCTGGAATGGTTTCCAATTTTAACAGGAAGGTTAACCCTCTTTTTAAAACTTATAACCCACCTGCTCTTGTTAAAAGGGCCCTTGGTTCTGTTTCTGTTAAGAAATTGCTTACGGTTGCTTCCATTGTGGAAAAAGAGACATCTCTGGAACCTGAAAGACCGATCATTGCAGGTATTATTTATAAAAGACTTATAAGGAAGATGCCTCTTCAGTGTGATCCTACTGTTATATATGCATACAGGCTAAAAGGGATTTTTAAGAAAAGGTTGAATGGCAAAGATATAGAGAAAATAAAATCTCCGTTTAATACTTATTTAGTTAGAGGATTACCACCGACTCCTATATGCAATCCAGGGATAAAATCCATAAGAGCTGCTATGTATCCTGTAAATACTACATTTCTTTACTTTTTTGCCGTAAATGGTAAACATGTTTTTTCTAAAACTTACAAAGAACATTTGAGAAAGATGAGAAAGTATTACAATAGACATGTAAAATAGTCCCGGAGGAGATGTGAAGAAGAGGAAGTATGTTATAAGTGATTCGGGAGAAAAATATCCATTTTCTCGAGGTGTTTTGGTTAAATCTCTCATGAAACTGGGACTTTCAATAGATGATTCTTATAAAGTTGCTGACAGAATCGCCAGGACATTTAAAGATGAAATTACTCTTAAAGAACTTTCAAAGAGAGTGTACAAAGAGCTTAAAGAATCTTACGGTAAGGAGATAGCAAGGAAATATAAGAACTATCTTAAAAATAAAGAAATACTGGTTGAAGAAGACAACTGCAGAGCTTCTGTTCCTTTTTCAAAAGGGATTTTGGCAAACTCCATAAGAAGTGCTGGCTTAGATACTGCTGAAGCCTTTCAAATAGCTAAGAGTGTTGAGAAGGTTTTAAGACTTTCGGGAAAGCAGAGTGTAAAGCGAAAGGAAATAAGATCTCTTGTCGAAAGAATTTTGACTGAAAGATACGGTAGGGATGTGGCAGCTCGGTATCTTGTATGGAGAAAATTAAAAAACCTTAAGAAACCAATAATTGTTTTGATATCTGGTGCTACCGGTGTGGGAAAATCAAAGCTTGCCGCCGAGCTTACGACAATTTTTGACATAAACAGAATGGTTTCTACCGATTCAGTCAGAGAAGTTATGCGGAAGATGATTTCAAAAGATCTTGTTCCTTCTATTCACGTTTCAAGTTATGAAGCTGGGAAAGTTATATATCGTTTTGGAGAGATGTCAAAAGAGGAAAAGATAGTTTACGGTTATCTTGATCAATCGGAAAAAGTTTTGACAGGTGTACAGGCAATTATAGACAGGGCGATAAAAGAGAATGTTAGTTTAATTGTTGAAGGTATTCACCTTATTCCCGGAGCTTTTAAAGAATCTCGTGAAATTGAAAAAGCTCATATTGTTCCCATTCTTCTCACAACTCTTGATGAGGATATCCATAAGAGCCGTTTCAAAACTAGAGAAAAGGTTTCTCAAAGAACCAGTAAAAAATATTTGAAAAACTTCAAATCCATAAGGCTTATTCAGAATTACCTCTATAAACTTGCGAAAGAAGAAGGAATCCCTATAATAGATAACATAGACTTTGATCAAGCAAGGCAAAAAGCCATAGAGGTTATAACAGACAGATTACTTAGAGAGGTAGAGATATCATGATATTTCTCTATGTTGGAATTGGAGGTTTCCTGGGAGCTATTTCAAGATTCCTGATTGCAGGTTTTGTTCAAAAGCTTACCGGTAGCACATTTCCTTTTGGTACTCTTACCGTTAATGTTCTTGGAAGCTTCATTATCGGTATTCTTGCCATGCTCTTTAAAGACATAATTGCTCCTGAGTGGAAAGGATTCTTTATCACTGGCTTTTTAGGAGCTTTAACTACATTTTCATCATTTAGTTATGAAACAGTTGCACTTATTCAAGATGGTATGCTTCTTCAAGGGATAATGAACATCGTTTTCAATGTATCTTTGTGTCTTACAGCAACAGTTACGGGTATGTATCTCTATACAAGATTCCTGAGAGTGGTATGAAAAAAGAGAGATTGGATAAGATCCTTGTCAATAGGAATCTTGTTAAAAGTAGAGAAAGGGCACGTGCCCTTATAATGGCTGGGAAAGTTTTGGTTAATGGTAGCATTGTTGATAAAGCAGGAACAAAGATTCCTGTTGATGCGAAGGTTGAACTGAAGGGAGAAGATATTCCTTACGTTTCGCGAGGCGGATTAAAGTTAGAAACTGCATTGAAGGCCTTTAACATAAATCCTGGAAATTGGATTTGTCTTGATGTTGGTGCTTCAACAGGAGGTTTTACAGATTGTCTTCTAAAGCACGGTGCGAGAAAGATTTATGCTGTTGATGTTGGCAGGGGGCAACTTGACTGGAAGTTGAGAAACGATGATAGAGTTATTTCCATAGAACAGTTTAATGCGCGTTATTTGACAGAGAAGGAAGTTCCTGAAAAGGTTGATCTGATAGTTATAGATGTGTCTTTTATATCCTTAACAAAAATATTACCTGTTGTTAAGAAATTTTTGAAGGATGGAGGCAGAATAATTGCTCTGATAAAACCGCAGTTTGAACTTTCAAAAAAGGAGGTAGATAAAGGTAAAGGGGTTATCCGATCACCTGAGCTTCACAGAAAAGCCATAGATAAGATTGCTGCTTTTGCGAAAAAAGAAGGGCTTTATCCTGTTGATATTGTTCTGTCTGAGCCAAGGGGTCCCAAGGGAAATAAAGAATTTCTGATTTTGTTGACAAAAGATTTGAAAGATGAGCTTTTGACCGGTGACAGGATTGAAAAGGAAATATTAAAGAGTTGAAATTTTATAAAAAAGTCACAAATTAGGGGCAAAATTTAATCATTAAGAGGCGGGTTATATCAAAAGCAACTTCCGCTTCTTTATTTTCAGGAGGAGTGATGGAAGAAAAAATTTTTGAAGCTTTACATAAATTGAATAAGCCTCTTAAGGCAAGAGAGATAGCTAAATTTTTGGGTATACCGCCTGAGGAGCGGGAAGCTTTAAGAGAGAAACTAAAAGAGATGGCCAGAAACGGAAAGCTTGTAAAACTCAAAGGTGCCAAATATGCCCTGCCGGAGAAGTTAAATCTTATTGTTGGAAAATTGTGTGCCTATAAAGAAGGGTTTGGTTTTGTTGATCCGCTTGAAGGCGGTAAAGGAGTTTTTGTTGCCGGTAGAAACATGGCAGGTGCTATGAACGGGGATATAGTTGCCGTTCAGGTTACGAAAGAAGGTAAAGATGGAAAGAGAGAAGGGAAGATTGTTTCCATAATTGATAGGGCAGTTAAAAAGGTTGTTGGTAGAGTGGAAAAATATAAAAAACACTGTTTCGTTGTGCCGGAAGACAGAAGAATTCGTTACGATGTAATTCTGACTTCGGAAGATTTTAAGAATGTTGAAGACGGGGATTATGTTGTTGCGGAGATAATCTCTTATCCTTCTGAAACAAGAGGGCCGGTAGGCAGGGTTGTGGAAAACCTTGGCAAAAGTGGTTCTAAACTGGACATAGAATTGATTATCAGGAAGTATGACCTTCCCGTAGAGTTTCCATCGGAAGTTCTTGAAGAGGCGGAAAAAGTACCTCAGGAAGTTTCCGAATCAGATTTAAAGGGAAGAGTTGATTTAAGAGAGCAGTTAACGTTTACGATAGATGGTGAAACGGCTAAAGATTTTGACGACGCGGTTGCAATAAAGAAGTTGCCTAACGGTAACTATAAACTTTTTGTTCATATTGCTGATGTTTCCAACTATGTAAAACCGGGAAGTGCCCTTGATAAAGAAGCTTACAATAGAGGAACAAGTGTCTATTTTCCGGATAGATGTATTCCTATGCTTCCTGAAAGACTCTCCAACGGTATCTGTTCACTTAATCCTGACGTTGATAGGTTAACCTTTACCTGTGAGATGGAAATAAATAAGCACGGGATAGTTATTGACTATAAAATTTACGAAAGCGTTATTCACAGTAAGGCAAGACTTACCTATGACATAGCTCAAAGGATAATAGACGGTGATGAAGAAGCTGTTAAGCAGTTTCCTCACGTTGTTGAATCTCTCAGGCACATGTATGAACTTGCTCAAATTCTTCACAGAAAGAGATATAAAAGAGGCAGTATAGATTTTGATCTTCCAGAACCGGTAGTTGTTCTTAATGCCGAAGGTGAGCCGGTAGATATATACAAGGCAGAAAGGCTCTGGTCTCACAGACTTATAGAAGAGTTTATGATAGTTGCTAATGAGACAGTCGCAGAGTTTATGTTCTGGGCAGATTATCCTTCTGTTTACAGGATTCACGAATCTCCCGACAGGGAAAAACTTGCGGAGTTTCTTAACTTTGTTAAGTCTTTAGGTATAAAAGTTCCAAACATTAAAAATGATATTCAGCCAAAACTTTTGCAGAAAATACTGGAGCAGGTTACCGGAAAGCCGGAAGAGAAGCTTGTTAACTATCTAATGTTGAGGACTATGGCGAGGGCAAAGTATTCTCCTGACAACATAGGACATTTCGGTCTGGCTTCTACCTGTTACACTCACTTTACATCTCCGATAAGACGTTACGCCGATCTTCAACTTCACCGCTTAATAAAAATGGCATTAAAAGGTAAATTTAACAGTGAAAACATACCTTTCTGGGAGGAAGAACTTGAAAAAATATGTAAACATATTACTGAAAGATCTATTAATGCTGATGAGGCAGAAAGAGATGTTATTCAGCTTAAGCAGCTTCAGTATGCTGCCGGCAGAATAGGAGAAGTTTTTGAAGCAATAGTTACAGGTGTTTCCGAACAGGGCCTTTTTGTGGAAACTGTTGATGAGCTGATTCCAGGTTTTGTTCACGTTTCTGCTCTTAAAAATGATTACTACATCTGCATCCCTAAACAGTATTGTTTGCTTGGAGAGAGGACAAAAACACTTTTCAGGATAGGTGATAGAGTTCTCGTGAGACTTGTGGCTGTAGATGTTGAAAATAGGAAAGCAGAGTTTGAAGTTGTTAAAAAGCTTCAACTGTCTCGCTGAGCTTGAAAAGTTCTCTCTTTTGCTATAAACTTTGACACTGCAAAATAGAAAGAAAGGAGGTGTTTTTAATGCCGAATATAAAATCTGCTAAGAAGCGTCTTCGTCAGAACATCAAAAGACGCGAAAGAAATAGAATATATGTGAGAAGACTCAAGACAGAATCAAAGAAGGTTCTTAAAGCTGTTGAAGAAAAGAATCTTGAGCTTGCTAAAGAGCAACTCAGGATTGCTATGAAGTATATTGAGAGGGCAGCTGCCAGAGGCGTTATTCATAAAAACGAAGCTTCAAGAAGAATGTCAAGAATTTCTAAAGCTGTTGCAGAACTTGAAAAAGAGCTTGCACAGGGCTAATCTGCCCTGTGTTTCGCTTACCATCTCGCATTTACCGTAGCGCCGGTAGAAACGCTATCATCTGAAGGTGTGTATCTTAAATAACTATTTGCGGTGAAGTATTCACTGACCTGCCAGAAAACGTTCCCCGAATAAGATTCTTTCCCGTTACTTGAAGCCATACTTACACTGTATCTAATATCTCCTCCTCTTGGCACTATTGAAAGGCTTATATTTGTGGTGGAGCTATTTTTATCATTTTCTCTTGAAATGTAGCCTTCGGAGATGGTTAATCTAAGAATCTCAGACGGTGTCCAGGTAGAAGATACAGAATATATATCGGTTGTGGTTGATGATACGTTGTGCTGAATGGAACTTGAAACCAGAAGACTTGGGAAGAGCTTTGCATTAATGTTGAGCTTTGTGTTGTAACTTGTAGCGCTTGTATTGGTTTCCTCGTTTGTAGTTTTAACAATATCGTTTGAAAGTCCGGCGTTTAATCCTGTAAAGATTCTTGCATTTAGCCCGGTGCTTATTATAAAAGAAGTAGATGTTTTGTCATAATTGATAAAGTTTTCTATGTAACCGGTTCCCGCTCTAAGTGAAAGTGTGTTTAAAGGTTTTGCTTTTATATCGATGTTAGCTCTTTGGGAGCTTCTTGTGTCCTGATCTTTTATAAAGTAATCTGTCCTTCCTGCACCCGCTCCTATCTGGATATACCTGTAACGCCACATTCCGGAAAGGTTGTGAGAAAATTTACTGCTTATTTCTTCTCCGTCTCTACCTGTTCTTTCATACTGGAATGAGTATCCAAGATTTAGTGGAAGTTTGATTCTGATGCCAACTCTGGTTGTATCTCCGTGGGTGGAAGAATCATTTATCACTGTTGTGGCATTTGCTACTTTTTCATACGCTTCTACTTCTGTTACATAACCGATGTTGGTAGCTCCTGTAGATGTTAGAACAAGTTTTATGTAGTTGTCCTCTATTCTCTGAGGAAGAACGAAGTTTAAGGTTTCTGTCTGATTGTCATAGGTGAAAGGAACATTTGTTGCGACTATATTCCATACATTTCCATCGCTACTTGTATATAGATCCCATTGAAGCGTTGATATATCCGTTGTGGTTAGATTCCCGCCTATATAGAGAGTGATTAAATCAACCGGTTGGTAATCTGTATTGATTGCTATATTTTCATACGGTGTTTGTAAGTTGATTCCGGCGCTGGTGTTATAATCTCCATCTGTTAGAAGGGCGTTTGGCGTTAAAGTTCCTATAGAAGGAGACGTGTCTATGCCGCTTAGCCCGGTTACCGGATAGACTTTCTTATAGTAGTAGCCGTTAACGCTTTTCAGAGAATAGCGGTTGTCAGAGTAGTATATACTTTCTATTGCAGACAGATAAATTTTTCCGTTAAAGAAGGCTTTTCTGACAGATATGTTCGCATTGTGGTTAGTTGTTTCTGAGAAAACATCTCTTACATGATCCTCTGTTTTTGAGTGGGTATAGGAATAACCTAATGTGAGGTTTCTTTTATATGTGTAGCCTGTTGAAAATCTTCTACTGTATGTATCTGAATTTATATCATCAGAGGATACGGAATTTTTTGATACAGCCGCGCTAATGTATGGATATTTGGGATTCCATGCTGAAGAAAATATCAGTTCGTAGTTTTTGTTTTTTCCGTTATATCCCGAAGATGTTTTTGTATTAATAAGGCTTATTGACGATGATAGATTGAAAAGGTCATTAGTTAGTCTGGTATTTAGTGCCGGCCTGAATGTTGATTGCCAGGTATCTACGTCTGTGTGATATTTAGAATATCCTACTGATATCAAATATTTTATGCCGTCCGTTACCTCTCCGGGTGTGTTAAAGTTGTAGTTTTCGTTAAAGAAAGAGCTTCTGTCGCCGTCTTTATATACCGTGTTATATTGCCATTGAGCATAAAGATTTACTGTTCTGTCAATGAGAGGGAGGAGACTCGAAAATTCAATCTCTCCTGCTTTGTAAGGTTCTTTTTTAGGAACCACAACTTCTCCGGATGTTTTTGTCCTTATTGCTTTTGTTTTATTCCCTTTTATAAGTTTTTCCGAGCTCAGGACGATTTTTTTCAGCTTTTTCTGAATTTTAAATTCGGAAAGAGTTTTGTTTTCTGGTGATTGGACTATAGGTGTTTGAATTTCCTTTAACTTTATCTTTTTAACTTTTTCTTTTACTGTTGGCGGAACGGCCTGTATTATAACTTCTGCTTTTTTCCCTGGAACAATAGGAGCTTTTATTATAGGAATGGATGAAGGGACAAGTTCTTTTGGTTTTTTCTCTAATTTTTCCTGCTGTTTTTCCAATCCCAGTTTGGTAGGTGATGTTGGAACTATAACTGTTTTAATCGGTAAAAATGTCAGTTTTTTTTGTAATTTCTTCGCCTCTTTTCTGGTTCTGGCCAAAAAAACTCTTACCGTGTAGTATCCAGAATCTGTTTTATATATAAAAGCTTCTTTTTTTATTTCAGGAGGTAATCTTTTGTACAGACGCTCAGCAGCATCTCTTTTTGTTGCAGTTATTAATTGGATTGAATAAAGAAAGATATCAGGAGTTTTAACCACTTTTACAGGCAGATTTAGGGCCTTTAGTATAGGTTTGTATACGGTTAAAATGGATGGAGATGTTGCCAAAAATATGCGAACACTGTATTTATTTCCTATTTGGTATAAGTAGGCACTTTTCCTTAGATTTTCGGGTAAATTAAGAATAAATTCAAAAGCTTTGTTTTTATTTGTAAATGTTCCAACTTCGTAAGAGTAAAGATATCCTTTTACTTTGATGTTCTTATAGTTTACAGAAGGCTCGGCGTAAACGGACGTTCCTATTCCCAGCCCAATCAAAATAGCTGCAAATATAGCCTTTCCCGTTCTCTTCATTTTTTCAACCTTTACCGGTTAGAATCGTAAAGATTTTATACCTTACTGGTAAGTTTTTGTCAACATATAAAGAAATTTATTGAAGTATAGAGAACTGGGTCTTTTTTTTGTTAAAATTATAGCTATTATTTAGCATTGGATATTAGGAGGAATTGTGAAAAAACTTACGGCGGTATTTTTTATAGTTATTTTTCTCTTTATTTCAGCATCAGCTTCAACTCTTGATGATGTTATAAAAGCTTTGAAAAAAGGTGAGGTAGAAAAAGCCTATTATCTTCAGAAAAATCTGTCTCAAGAGGAAAAAAAACTTTTAGAAATTCTCCTCCTGCTTCATCAGGATAAGTTAACCGATGCAGAATTGCTCTCTGGAAATTATATTCCCTGCAATGTGCTATATCTACCAGATGGAATAGATGCTTTGGTTGTTAATAAAGTAATAGAAAAGTTGTATGTTATAAAAGAAAAATCTGGGGTGCCCGTAATAGTTGCAGAATTTGACTGTGTTACCGGTAAAAAGCCAGGAGATAAGTTAAAAGAGGGAGATCAAAGGACACCGGAAGGTATCTATATTCCTCTTTACTGGAGAGGACATCTTCCTAAAATTTACGGTCCGGGAGCTTTTGTCTTAAATTATCCCAATTTGATAGATAGAAAAATTCTCCGTAGAGGGGGACACGGTATATGGATTCACGGTATGGATACACCGTCACGGCCACCCCACAGCACCAACGGTTGTATAGTGCTTGAAAACAAGGATTTGAAGAGGCTCAGGAAATTTATTACCCCAAAAGAAACACCTGTAATAATTGTTGATGAACTTTGTAAGGAGCCTTTTAAAAATTTTGTTTCCGAAAGAAATTCACTTGTAGATTTTGTTTATAAATGGAAAGCGGCGTGGGAAAATTCTCCTGAGGATTTACAAACGTATTTTTCTTTCTATTCCAAGAATTTTGTCACAGACAAATACAGCTTTAATGAATGGAAAAAGTATAAGAAAAGGGTTACAGCTGGCAAAAAATGGATTAAAATAAAGATATCGAACCTGGCGATTACAAGAGATGGTAGATTGTTAAGCTTCGGAAGATTATATTTAATATCGTTTGATATGAAATATCGTTCAAACAATTATAACTGGCAGGGGCATAAACTACTTTATGTGACTAAAGAAGGTGAAAAATGGAAAATATTGGGAGAAGAGAGCTTCTAAAAGACTATTTTATTAAAATGCTTGGGTTTTCTTTAGCTTCATTACCAGCTGTATCCTGGGCATCTACCGGAAAAAAAAGAAACAGACTTCACTTTTCTTTTCCTGATAAACCTATGGAGTTTTCTTACAGGTATGGTAAGACAAAAGGTGGAAGGATTATTGTAATAGGTGGAATTCACGGAAACGAACCGGGTGCCTATAAAGCTGCTGATATGCTTATGGATGTCGAAGTTGAAAAAGGTGAATTGATAATTTTACCCCGTAGTAATTTCACTTCTATTCTGGCTTTTAAGAGAGGTTACAACGGGGATATGAACAGGAAGTTTGCTTTTATTTCAAATAGAGATCCTGATTATCCGTATGTTCAAAGAATAAAAAGTGTTATTGAGAAGTATAAACCTGATGTTGTTCTTTCTCTTCATGACGGTTTTGGGTTTCATTCAGTTAACAAAAACGCGTGGGGCCAATGTATTGTTATAGATGAGAAGGTATATAAAAGATTTAATCTTTATTCTGTAGCTTCTGCTGTGTCTTCTTATGTTAATAAGTTTATAAACAGAAGAGAGTGGAAAATTCCAGTTTATTCGACAAGAACTTTCAGTCCTGATACAAAACATAAGGAGCAGCGGAAATCTCTTACCTATTTTTGTTTGTCAAAGTGTGACACTCCTGCGTTTTGTCTGGAAGTTTCCAAACAGCTTCCTTCTTTAAAAGAGAAAGTTAGGTTTCATCTTTTGATGCTAAGTAAGTTTTTTGATATATACGGTGTTAGGATAAAACCTTCTTTCAGCGACCTTTATACGGCGTTTTTGAAAGAAAACAGAAGCAAACAAAGTGTCAGTGCTGTTCTTAATATAAATGGCAGGAGTGTTATCGTTTCCAATTCCAGAACTTTTAAACTTCCTGTTGGTTCGGAAATTTCTTTTGTTTCTTTCAACGGAAGCAGAGGTATGTTTGGTGTTCCCAGAGGGGTAAATTTAAACTGGAAAACCTTCTATGTGAAAGGTGGTCTTTCTGTTGATATAAAGGACGATTTTCAAAAATTATTTAGTCTGCATTTTCTATTGGCTTAGCTACTTTTTTTCTGTATTCTTCCGCTTTTTTGAGATAATTTTCAGCAGCTTCCGGGCGGGCATTTTTTCTCAGTATTTCGGCGAGTTTTTCACAGGCTGTTGCTGCTTCTGAGTATATACCTAATTGGGCAAGGACCTCTATGTATATTTTCCATACCAGTATATCTTCTGGATGTTTAAGAAGATACTTGGGAGTTTCTCTAAGTATAAAGTTGAAATCCTGGTCTTGTAATTTCATTAAAATTAAAGAACGGAAATCACCTACTTTTTTGTAGTGATATTCCAGGATTTTCTTTGAAGTTCTAAGGGGAATACATTTTAGTGCGTTAATGTATACATTTTGAAATTTATCGGTGATACAGCATAATGTCTCTTCTACATTGAATTTTCTAACTAACACTACTGCAGTAATAGCTGCAACTGTTCCAGATATTGCCATTATTATCCAGAGCAAGTACCTTCTGAGTGTTGGATTATTCAGGTTTATGGTTTTTGTGGTTATAGTATTTTGGGGGACCTTTCTACCTGCTTTTTGCGGTTTTTTGATTGTCATGCTCTTTTCACTTTCTGAAGTGTTCTTTTCTGTGGAAGGAGTTGTTTTTTGTTTGAGCGGTTTCTCTTGCTTTGTTTGTTTTATTTCCGCTTTCTTAATTTCAGATGGAAAATGCCCTTTTTTTATTGTCCTTTCAGGGCTGTAGTAGTTTAATGTTATGTAAGCACTTGGAGATATTTTTTTGATTTCTGGATGATTTTTCAAATAATTTCTGGCTTCTTGTTTTGTTTTAAACAGACCCACTCTTACTTTATATCTTGTTTTTACTTTATCTATTCTGGAATATTCAAGATTTCGGATTTTATTAAAAATACGTTCTGCTTCCTTCTTGCTTTTTGTGTTGGTTAGCTGTATTGTATATACGGGTGTCTCTTTTGCAAAAGCCTTATTTAAAAAATTAACGGACAAAATTATTGAAAAAGTAACTATTAAAAAGACTTTTAAGTTTTTTTTCATCAAAATACCTCTCTGTAGGACCCAATTATTTAGCAAAATTTTTAACATCGATTAATTATATATAAAGTTTTCTCTTCTTTCCACCACTCATTCGTGGATTTCTTTTTCATAAAAACTTATACTCAAATAATAGAGGTTGCTTTTGTTCTGATTTCTGATGTAATATTTTTTAGTAAAGATTGTCTGTTTTTTACAAGGAGAGGAAAAAATGCCGAAGATATCAATTGATGAAACCTTTGTTAAGCTTTTAAATCAATACGGTTTAACGTCTTACGAGGCTAAGGCTTATTATGCATTGTTAATTCTTGGAGAAGCAACGGCTACAAATGTTGCTAAGTGGGCAGGTATTCCTCAACAGAGGGTATATGATGCTCTTTCAGCGCTGGAAAGGAAAGGTTTTATCCATATAAAACATACAAATCCCAAAAAGTTTTTGCCTTTTAGTCCAAGAAAAGCCCTTGAAAATAGGATTACGCAGTTGAAACTTGAGTTTGAACTAAAAGAACAGGAGTTAAAAAAGCTTATTCCCGTTATAGAAGGGAAAGTTCCTGAAGTCAGAGATAAAAGTTATACCGGTTCTCAGGTGATGATACTTGAAGGAAACGAAGCTATCGTTTCGAAGGTAATAGAGATGCTTTCCTCTGCAGAAAAGATTGTTAAAATAAGCGGCATTAAACCTTTATACGTGTTGGGATGCAAAGGTAGTTTAGAGAAGTATGTAAGACAGGGTGTAAAATTATTTGCAATGGGAAGGTTTGATAAAGAGTGTGTAGATGAAATTAAGAAATTAAAAGGAGAGTTTAAAGAGGCGGATGTATCTTTCAGATATCAGCTTATTGTTGATGATAAAAAACTTTTGATGGTTTATGTTGACAATGATAACATGCCTTACGGTTTTTATACGGAAAATTCTCTTCTCATAGAACCTTATATTTTTTACTTTGATAAAGCCTGGGAAAGTAATGGTGAAAACTGTTAAACTTTAACCTCTTTAAGCCATTTGGCGTTCTCTTTGTGCCATTTTACAGTTCTTCTTATCCCTTCTTCCAGAGAAATTTTTGGTTGCCACTTTAAGAGTTTTTTTGCTTTTTCTATGTTTGCCCATGTAGCTTTCATGTCTGCCTTGTGAAATTCTTTATAAACCTTTTTGGCTGTTTTTCCGGTAAATTTTTCTATCAACTCTATCATATAATTTAGTTTGTAAGGTTTATTGCCACCTAAATTGATTATTTCATAACCTGTTTCTGTTTCTAAAGCTTTTATTGTTCCTTCTGCTATATCATCTACATAAGTGAAATCCCTTTTCTGGGTTCCGTCGCCGAATATTGTTATAGGTGTGTCCTCCTCTATCCACTTTATAAATCTGAATACACTCATATCAGGTCTTCCTGCCGGTCCGTAAACGGTAAAGTATCTTAATACTGTAACATCTATTCCGTATAGATGATGATATGTGTATGCCATGGCTTCCGCGCCTTTTTTGCTTGCTGCGTAAGGAGATATGGGGGTATTGACCGGCAAATCCTCTATGAATGGCATCTTCTGTCCTGCGTAGAGGGAAGAAGTTGATGCTAAGACAAACTTTTTCACATTATATTTTTGCATAAGTTCAAGTAGATTCGTTGTTCCCAGAGTGTTTGTTGTTACGTATACGAACGGATCAACCAGGCTATACCTTACGCCGGCTCTTGCCGCCAGGTTTATTACTCCATCAAAGGAGTGATCTTTAAAGATTATTTCCAGAGCTTCCAGATTTTCTATGTCTGTTTTGTAAAACTTGAAGTTTGGATATTCTTTAAGTAGGTTTAGTCTGTATTCTTTTACTCTGACATCATAGTAGTCGTTCATGTTATCAACGCCGACTACGTCATATCCTTTCTCTAAAAGAAGTTGTGCCGTTTTAAATCCTATGAATCCTGCTGTACCGGTTAAAAGAACTTTATTCATTGCAGACTCCCTTATATAAGCTAAATATTGTAAAATTAATGTAAATCCATAAATCACATTTTACGGGAGGTAAGTATGAGTGAAGAGAAGCTTCAAAATTTGTTGCATGTATCAACGGTAATCAATCCTCCAGAATCGTTTGTAAAAAATGCAAACGTTAAAAGCTACGAGGAAGAGTATAAGAAATTTCTTGACAATCCTGAAGTTTTTTGGGCGGAAGTTGCAGAAGAACTTTTCTGGTATCGCAAGTGGGATAAGGTTTTGGAGTGGGAACTTCCATACGCTAAGTGGTTTGTTAACGCTCAGACAAACATAACAGTAAATGCTCTTGACAGACACGTTAAGAATGGAAAGAAAAATAAAGTAGCATTTTTCTGGGAAGACGAATTCGGCAATGAAAAGGTTGTAACTTATGGAAGTCTTTACACGCTTGTTAATAAACTTGCCAATGCCCTTAAAAGGGCTGGTATAAAAAAGGGAGATAGAGTTGTAATTTATATGCCTCTTGTTATTGAACAGGTTGCAGCTATGCTTGCATGTGCAAGAATAGGTGCTGTCCATTCTGTTGTTTATGCCGGTTTTAGCGTTCCTGCTTTGAGACACAGGATAGAAGATGCAGAAGCAAAAATGGTAATTACAGCTGATGTTACGATTAGAAGAGGAAGGGCGATTCCTCTAAAACAGATAGTTGACGAGGCTATTAGAGACCTCGAAACAGTTGAAAAGGTAGTTGTTCTAAGGAGATTAAAGCCCAGGGTTGATCTTATAGGTGAGAAAGAGATTGACTTTTATAAGTTTATAGAAAACGAGCCTTCCTACTGTGAGCCTGAAGTTATGGATTCAGAAGATCCTCTGTTTATGCTCTACACTTCCGGTTCCACAGGAAAGCCCAAAGGTGTCATACATACAACCGGTGGTTATATGGTCGGGACTTACTACTCTATGAAGACAGTTTTTGATCTTAAAGATGACGATATTTTCTGGTGTACTGCTGATCCTGGCTGGATTACAGGGCACAGCTACATCGTTTACGGACCGCTTGTTGCAGGTGCAACTCAGGTTATAGCAGAAGGTGCTCCAAACTATCCAGACTTTGGAAGATGGTGGAAGTTAATTGAAAAGTATGGTGTAACTATCTTTTACACGGCGCCTACCGCAATAAGAATGTTTATGAGGGCAGGAGAAGAATGGCCCAATAAGTATGACCTTTCTTCTCTCAGGCTTTTAGGTTCTGTTGGTGAACCGATAAATCCTGAAGCGTGGCTCTGGTATTATAAGATAATAGGTAAGGAGAAGTGTCCAATTGTTGATACCTGGTGGCAGACTGAAACTGGTGCAGTCATGATAACGACCATAGACGGTCTTCCTATGAAGCCTGGTAAAGCCGGTAAACCTGTGCCAGGTGTGATTGCCGATGTTGTTGATAAAGAAGGAAATCCGGTAGAGGCAGATAAAGGCGGTTTCCTTGTCGTTAAATATCCATGGCCTTCCATGATGAGAAGGATTCATAAGAATCCTGAAAAGTATGAAAGTTACTGGAAGACTATTCCGAACTGCTATTTTGCAGGAGACGTTGCGACAAAAGACGCAGACGGTTACATAATGATTTTAGGTAGAGCCGATGATGTTATTAACGTTTCAGGACACAGAATCGGGACGATGGAAGTAGAGTCAGCCCTTGTTTCTCACCCAGCTGTTGCTGAAGCAGCTGTTATCGGTAAACCTGACCCTGTAAAAGGAGAGGCGATAAAGGCATTTATCATCCTTAAATCCGGTCATGAACCATCTGACAAATTGATAGAGGATCTTAAATATCATGTTCGTATGGAACTTGGTGCCCTTGCCGTGCCTTCAGAAATAGAGTTTGTTGATAAGCTTCCAAAAACAAGAAGTGGTAAGATAATGAGAAGAGTTCTTAAGGCTAAAGAGCTTGGAATGGATCCGGGAGACCTTTCTACACTTGAAGATTAATTTAGAGAGGGGGAATATTCCCCTCTCTGCTATAATTACGGTTACAGGTTTTTCCCGGAGGAACAATGCACATTAAGTCCTTAAATTTGAAGGGGTTTAAATCTTTTGCAGATGAGACAGAAGTCAGGTTTTCAAGAGGAATAAACTGTATAGTGGGTCCTAACGGTTGTGGGAAAAGCAACATAGTTGATGCTCTCAAGTGGGTTACAGGTGACACCTCCACAAAAGGAATGAGAGCCTCCAACATGAAGGATATGGTTTTTAAGGGGGCTGTCGGAAGAAGGGCTGCGAGAACTGCTGAGGTTTCAATAACTCTTTATAGAGATGAACTGCTTCCTATAAAAGAGAATGAAGTTACCGTAACAAGAAGAATAAAATCGAACGGGGATTCTGAATTTCTGATAAACAACAGAAAGGTAAGGCTTAAAGACATTCAGGATTTTTTTTCGTCCATAGGCCTTGGTCATAAAGATTATGCCTTTTTTGAGCAGGGACAGATAGACAGAATTTTAAAACTCAAACCTGAAGAAAGGCGAAGTTTGATTGACGATGCAGCAGGGATAGGGCCTTTTAAGGAAAAAAAGGAAGAAACGTTAAAGAAACTTGAAGATGCAGAAACCAATCTGGAAAATGTTAGAAAGGTTATAGATGAAGTTGGCAGAAACTTAAAAACTCTTAAAAATCAGGCGGAAAAGGCGAAGAAGTTTGGATCTTTGAAACAGAAAGAAAGAGAGCTTGAAAAGAAACTTTTAGGTTTTGAAATAAGAGAAATAAGGGTAAAAAAAGAGTTCATGGAAAAAGAACTTACCGTTTTAAGAGAAGATAGGGTTTCTCTTGAAAAAGAGCTATCCACTTTACAGGTGGGGCTTGAAAATTTAAGAAAAGAAGTAGAGACTGTCACTAAGGAGATAGAGGAAACCTCAAAAGAGCTTTATGAGCTTGAAAAGACAAAGAAAGAATCTTCTGTGAGAAGAGAGTTTTTGGGCAAAGAGATAGAGCGTATAGAGTCCGAGTTGAAAGAAATTGATGCTCAAGAGCTTATGAAAATAGAGAGACTTAAAAGAATAAAAGAAGAGATAGAAGATCTATCGTCAGAAAAGGAAAGATTAAAAGAGAAGGTTTCTTCTCTTGAAAAAGAAGTTGCTTTAAAAAGGGAAGAATTAAAGAGACTTGAGCTTAAAAGAAAGGAGCTTGAAGAAAAGATTTCGCAAACTCGCCGCTCAATTTCTGAAGCTGTTGCCAGATATTCAAAGCTTGAAATGGAGATGGTAAGGGAAGAGGAAAAGGTTAAGTCCTATTCCCGCCAGATAGAAAAACTTCCTCTTGAGATAGAAAATGCTGAAAAAGAGAAAAAATACTATCTTGAACAGAAAGAGAGATTAGAAGAAAAGCTTTATTCTGTTTTAAAAGAGATAGAAGCTTTAAAAGAGGAGAAGAAAAAGCTTTTACTTATAAAAGATGAGAAAGAGGAGAGGGTTTCTGAGATAAAGAGAACTATCCAGGAGAAAGAAAAAGAGATAGTTTCTGTCGCTTCAAAAATAGAGAGTATGGAAAAGTTGCTTGAAACACTTGATTTTGGCAAACTTGAAAACAGTATAGTGGAGAGCGGTAAGCACGGAAAAGTAAAAGGTTACATAGGCCTTTTAATCAATCTTATAAAGGTTGATGAAGGTTGGGAAAGAGTAGTTGAGTCTTTTCTCTCAAATTTCGGGGCAGGTATTGTTGTTAAAACGTTTGACGATGTTATATGGATAAAAGAAAGGATAAAAGGGAACGGTAGAGTTCTTTTATTTGCTGCAAATGTTGCACCTGTAAAAAGTAAATACATTGAAGATGCAACACCTCTTATTACTCACGTAAAACCGATTGACACCAGGGTAAAAGATCTCGTCTCTGTTGTATTTTCAAATGTTTTTTTTACATCTTCCAATGCTGAAAAGCTGGCGAAAGAGCATCCCGACTGCGTGTTTATTGATAAAGAGCTTAATATTTATAGCGGTAAAGGTTCTTTTATAGGAAAGTTTAAAGCCCGTGGTATTCTGGAAATAGAAAAAGAGATTGAGAATCTTAAGCAGAAAAAGATAGAACTTGAGAGGGAGCTTGAAGAGATAAAAGGTAAGTTTCAGCCTGCGTGGAAAGAGCTTTCTCAGGTGGAAGAAGCTATATCAGAGATAAATATAAAGTCTGAGTCTCTGCGTGTTGAAAAGGTTGAGATTGAAGGGAAAATCAGAGAGACCGAGAATAAAATAAAGGCTCTTGTGTCAGATATTAAAGTCTTGCAAGAGCGGTTGAAAACAGCAAGGGAAGCAGTTGCTTCTTTTTCTAACAGAGATGAGCTTTACAGGAACAAGTTATCCGAACTGGCTTCCAAAAAGTTAGAGCTTGAAAAAGGACTTGTTGAAAAGGAGAGAAGCTTAAAAGAAGTTGAAAAAGAGATTGAGTCTGTAAAAGAGATACTTTCATCTCTTCAATCAGATCTTTCCCTGTACCGTGAAAAGTTCAGAAACCTTGAAGAAAAACTTGCAGGTAAGGAAAGAGCGGTAAAAGCTATTAAAGATGAGATAAAGGCTATTACCGAAAAAAGAGAAAAGCTGATTTCCGAGCTAGAAAAAGCAAGAAGAGGTATAGAAGAGGCTGAGAAGATTCTGTCAGGTATAGATGAGGCAATAGAAGACACCAAAAATGATCTTGAAGCCCTGGAGGGTAGAAGAAACGAGCTGACAGTTATCATAAAGCAAAAAGAAGAGGCTTTGAAGCAGAAAGAGAACGACTTGAAGGTGCTTCAGAAAAAGATAAAAGAGTATGAAATAGAAATAGCAAAACTAAATGTTAGAGAAGAGGAAATCATTCAGAAAATACTGGCGATAGAATCAACAGTTACTGAAGCAATAGAGGCTGCTGCCGACGTTGAGGATGAAGATGCGTTAAAGAGAGAATTAATTGCCATTAAAGAAAAGATTTCAAGGATGGGAGCTGTGAATCTTCTTGCTATAGAAGAGTATGATAAAGTCAAGGAAAGATATGAGTTTATTCTGGAACAGGAAAAAGATCTCGTAAAATCCATTAAAGACCTTAAAGACGCAATAGAAAAGATAGATGAAGAAATAAACAGAAGATTCTTTGCAACATTTAAAGCCGTTAACAAGGAATTCAGGAAGACTTTTAAAAGAGTGTTCGGCGGTGGTTCTGCAAGGCTCGTTTTAACATCTGAAGATCCCACAGAATCAGGAATAGAAATAGAGGCAAAACCTCCAGGCAAAAAACATTCAAACATTAACCTGCTTTCAGGTGGTGAGAGGACGCTGGTTGTTATTTCTTTGCTTTACGCCCTCTATTCAATTCATCCAGCGCCGTTCCTTGTTCTTGATGAGATAGATGCTGCCCTTGATGAGATTAACATACTCAGATTTACAGAACTTCTGAAAACCATTTCTGAAAAGACGCAGGTCATAGTAATTACTCACAAAAAAGTTACAATGGAAGTTGCCGATATTCTTTATGGCGTTACGATGGAAGTTCCAGGGATTTCAAAGATTGTTGGTGTTTCTTTCGCCTCTGTTCCTGAAGCTGTGTAATTAACTTTTCTGTAAATAGAAAAAGCCCGGTGTGAGCCGTTTCTACCGCACCGGGCTTTAATCTTTGTAAATTAACTTAAGCTTTTTCTACGTTTATAGCTTTAAGTCCTTTATCACTTTCTGTGATGTCAAAAATAACTCTTTCGCCTTCTTCTATTGTTTTAAATCCTTCGCCATTAATTCCTGTGTAATGAACGAAAACATCATGTCCGTCATCTGTTGTGATGAAACCGTATCCTTTGCTTGAGTCAAACCACTTTACTGTTCCTGTAAATCTTTCCATGTTAAAAAACCTCTCTAAGTTAGTGTTCTTGAAATGAAAAAGGGCCTTGAAAGCAGAAACGGCACACCTTCAAGGCCCGTCCTTTCACTTCATACGTTAAGTTATGAGATTATTTTCCTTTGTCAACAGATTATTGGCAGTATTTTAGAAAAATGATGAGAATGCCACTTAAAGAACCGATGAAAGCACAGATTATTATGATTGTTTTTTTAGATGCAGAGAGAGGGCTTATTTCGGTATAAGTGTTGATAAGCTTAAAATTATCTATGTTTTTGAGCATATATTCTAGAGATTCTATTTCTTTTTTAATTTCTACTAAACTAATATCTGGATCTGCTGGATTAAATCCGATGAAAAAATCTTTACTGTTTAACAGCTTTTCTTTCGTTTTGTTTGCAATTAGTGTTAATTTTGGAACTTGTTTTTTGAGAATTAAGAGATTTTTAAGTGCAATATTACGTTCCTTTTGCAGTTTATCTTTTATAAATTTTTGGTTTGCAAGGTAATTTACAAAAGCTTTTATAATTGTTGCAGTATCTTTCTGATATTTTGTTAATATTACCAATTTAATGAATCTTGGTTTGCTGTTTTTTGATAAGTTCTCAAGGCCTATATGCTTAATTCCTTTTATATAGTTCTTTTTTATTTTAAGTCTTGCTGATAGTTGTTTAAACTGTTTTTCTTGAGCTTCTCTGTTTAGCTCTTCTATTAAAGAGTTAGTTAGTGAATAGGGAATTAGAACTTTATTAACTGTATGTGGTGTAGAGAGTATAGCTGTAATTTGGTATGTCGGTGTATAAAAGAATGAAATTAAAATTCCCGTGATAATACCTAAAAATGTGAATAAAAGAAATATAAATTTATGCTTGATTACACAACGGAATAAGTCTGTAAGCTTAAATTTTTTTGGCATTTGCGTCTCCGTTATATATAGATTAAGTGTAAAAAAAAAGGGGGGACCTAAGCCCCCCTTTTTTCTGGTTTCGATGCAAAGATTAGAATTTAAGTGTTAGTTTAAGCTCACCCTGATAATCAAGTTTTGCACTTGGGAGATAAAGTCCTGCTTGAATACACAAATTCTTATCATACTGATATTTAGCCTTGAGGTCAACTTCATGTTCGCTGCTGTAAACACCAGTATTGTCACCATCAAAGTTTACGTAAGCAGCGCTCAAAGTCACTTTATCCATAGGCTTAACGCTTCCTTCTACAGTGAGAATTTTAGGATTTACAAAGTTTCCATTGTCGTAATCAAGGACTTCTGCATAATCATAGTCCGGGAAACCTGTAGCTGTAACGTAGTTAGCTACGAATCCGTCTTTGTAAACGTCATATCCAATTTTAGCTCCAAACATTCCAGCATCAAGAGATGCACCTACGCCGTAGAATTTTCCGTTGTTATCTGTTCCTTTTGTTTTAAGGTAAGCAGCTTCAGCTCTGAAGCCTACTTTTCCGAAATCTGTTGCAACAGCTGGAGCAAATTTTGCATAAGCAAGATTTATGTCGTTAGCATCTTGGTAGAGATCAACAAGTTCGTATGCACCGTCAACGCCAAGTGCTTTAAGGTTACCCTCAAAAGCACCTACTGCCCATGTTGTAGCGCTTCCTCTTTCTTCTGCTGTTCCTGCAAGTGCAAGTCCGTAATCTGTGTTGTATCCTGCGATTACAGCGTCAAGAGTAGCATCCATAATCTTGCTGTCGCCGAATACGATATCCTGGTAACCTACTTTTGCAAGAAGATTAGGCATGTTGAAAAGGTTGTTTACCTGGAAGTAACCTTCATCAATTGTAAAGTTCATCTTATCATCGTCTGCGAGAAACCTTACATGAGCCGTAATGTCATCGTTTACTTTTGCATTAACCTGAACCTTTACTTCTACAGAATGGTTGTAGTCTGTCTGGTTGTCAGTTGTGATAGTTGTTTTAATTTGGCCACCTACGTTTACTTCTGTAGCTTGTGCAGGAATTGCAAATGCAGCTACAAGTCCCATAAGAGTTACTGCTGTGAGTGCTTTTCTCATCCTTAAAAACCTCCCTTCTTTTTGAAGTTTATTGTCGGTATCAAAATTTACCATTTTAACCTTTCCTGTGTCAAGAAGTAAATTATTAAAGATTCTTAACAATTTTAACATATTATCCAATCAACATTTAGCCTTATTCTCTATGTACCTGATGCATGTTCTGGTACAGCAACTTTTATGCCAATATTGATCCACTATTTCCAGATCCTGATTGTGGTTATTTTTTGGTTGTATAGATATATTCCTTTTAATGTTTGTTGAAATATACTTTCTTTTAAAACTTTGCTTCTTTTTTGTTTTTGTGCAAATCTATTTTGCATGTCTGCATGTAGGAGAGAGCTTATGGAACGCAGTTGATAGAAGGGAAGATTCCTATTTATGTCTATGGAAAGAATATTGTCCCTGAAGTTATGAAGCAGCTTAACATGATAAAAGATATACCGTTTTTTAAAAAACAAATTGTGATAATGCCCGATTTTCACGCAGGTAAAGGTTGCGTAATAGGTTTTACAGGCTACTTTGATGAGGTTGTTATTCCAAATATTGTAGGTGTTGATATAGGTTGTGGAGTCTATACCTATCCACTCGGAAGGCTGGAAAGGGTTAACCTTCAAAAGTTAGATGCTTTTGTCAAAGGCAATATTCCTCTTGGGCTTGCCTGTAGAACAAAGAGTAACGCCAAAAAGATTCCGTTGCTAAAGGATGAAAAGAAGTTTTTGAAAGAGATGACGGTGATTTTAACGAAAAAGTATGGAATAGGTCTTAACGAGCCTTTGCTTCAGGTGGGAACGCTTGGAAGCGGGAACCATTTTATAGAACTAGGAATGGATGACAAAGGTAACTACTATCTGACAGTTCATTCAGGTTCAAGGAATTTAGGTTTGAGAGTGTGTATTTATTTTCACAAAAAGGCTGTTGAATACACTCAAAAGATTATGCCGTACCTTCATAAGGACCTCTCTTTTCTTCCTTTAAACAAAGGTGGAAGAGATTACATAGAGGCGATGAGACTGGCTCAAGCGTACGCTGATATTAATAGGAAAGTTATGCTTAGATTGATTGTTGAGAGTTTTTTCGGACAGGAATTTGATGAATCTAAAGTGATTAAAAGCGTTCACAACTATATAGATGTTGATAGAGACTATTGCGTTAGGAAAGGTGCTATCTCAGCCCATAAAGATGAGAAAGTTGTTATTCCATTTAATCTTGTTTACGGTCTTATTATAGGAAGAGGCAAAGGTGTTAAAAAGCTAAACTTTTCCGCCCCTCACGGTGCTGGCAGAAAAATGAGCCGTAGAAAAGCCAGAGAGAGCCTTTCTCTGAAAGATTTTAAAAATGTAGTTAAGAATGCCAGAATTTATTCTTCAACAGTTTCTGCCAGAACGATAGATGAATCTCCCATGGCTTATAAGGATCCTGATGAAATCCTGGAATTTCTGCCTCAAACTGTTGAGATTGAAAGATTCGTCAGACCGATTTACAATGTAAAGGGATAATTCAGAAAAGCCAGTCCGGGATATATTCTGCTACAGCTTTTGTAAATTTAAATTCAGGAAACAGAGTTTGGAGTTCCTTCATCGTTCTTAGATTTAAAGTGACGATAAAGCCGTTTTCTATATGGCTGATAGAAAGGTATGGTTTTTCCGTAATAATGGAGAAAAGTTCCTCTTTTAAGGATTTGGAGACAAAAAAGGTAAACACGGCGTGTTCAACAACAGAAAGATGTCCCATACCCGTTACTTTTTTTATAAGTTTCTGGTTATCTTCCGGTGAGAATTTTGAGAGAAGTTCATCAACGGAAAGGCCAGAGTAGCATACCCTGGCCGCTGTAGATACCGTTTTTAGAATGTTTTGCGTTGAGGAGATAAGTTTTATCTCCATTAATATTTGTCTCCATACTTGGCTTTGAATTTCTCTGCTCTACCTGTAATGGATACCTTTCTTTGAGCACCTGTAAAGAAAGGATGACACTTGTTGCAAACTTCCACTTTAATTTCAGGAAACTTTGTTGATCTTGTTATCCATGTGTTTCCGCATGCACAGATAACTCTTGTTTCTTTGTATTCTGGATGGATTCCTTCTTTCATTATGTGAACCTCCTGTATAATTGGTTTTCAGTTTTATGAATTGCAGTATGAAAGTTTATTTTAGAGGTCAGCAGGTGTCAAGTGGATGTTGCTAATGTGGTCAATGAATCGTTGAAGTATCTTGAGGCTAACCCTCACATAGCCGGTCTGATAATAGGTCTATGGGCTTTTTTGGAAACAGCACTGTTGCTTGGGCTTATATTTCCGGCTGAGAAAGTGTTAATTTTCGGTAGCGTCCTTGTTGCCAAGGGTTATATCTCGCCTGTTAATTTTGTTCTGTCAGTTTCTATCGGGACAATAGCCGGATATACTGTGAGTTATTTTTTTGGATATTGGGCAGGAGAAAAAACGCTTAAAGAGGTTTTGAGAAAGTTTAAAGTCAGTTCTGAAAATTATGAAAAAGTCAGAGAGTTTGTCGTAAAAAAAGGTGAAGTGACGCTCCTTTTTGGAAGATTTATTGCTGTTTTTCGTTCAATTCTTCCTGTGGTAATGGGAGCGTTTAGGGTTCCGTTCTTTTCCTTTACTGTCTGGAACGTTTTAGGCGCTCTTTTATGGGCACTTTTTTACCTTATTGTTGGTGACTTGATAGATAAGATTTTATCCATTATTATTACCAATAAGCTTTTAGCTACTTTTTTGATTTTTATATCTTTTGTGGGATATTTCATCTGGAGACGTTATGGGAAGAATAGAGAAAGCGTTTGAAGAGAAAAAACCTTTAATCATCTATGCTACTGCCTGTGATCCTGACTTTAATACCTCTCTCGAGTTTTTCAGGATTATTCTGAAGTATGCTGATATTGTTGAAGTTGGAATGCCTTTTTCTGATCCTCTTGCCGACGGACCTACGATTCAAAAGGCTCACGAAAGAGCTTTGAAATCCGGTGCAAATACAAGGAAAGTTCTGGAGCTTGTTTCTGTATTAAGAAAAGAGTTTCCTGATAAAGGGATATTATTAATGGGGTATTACAATCCGATATTTGTTTACGGGGAAGAGAAGTTTGTAGAAGATGCTTTTCATGCAGGATCCGATGGTTTTATTGTTCCTGATCTGCCACCGGAAGAGGGAAAATCATTTTCGGATCTTGCAAAAAGTAAAGGTTTAAGCCCTATTTTTCTTGCTGCTCCGACGAGTACCGATGAAAGGTTGAAGTTAATTGCTGAAGTTACAGGTGATTTTATTTATTATGTTTCTCTTACAGGTACCACGGGAGCAAGGGAAGAGCTTGACTTTGACGCTATAAATGAGGATATTAGGAGAGTAAAAACGGTCACCGGTAGGAAAGTTGTCGTGGGCTTTGGCATATCAAAGAAAAGGCATATAATTAACCTTTATGAAGCTGCTGACGGTTTTGTAGTGGGAAGTGCTGTTGTAAAAAATATAGAAGCGATGGATAAATTTGGACTTGAAGAGCTGTTGAAAGAGCTTAAAATGGTATAAAGGAAGCTTCAAATAACGGTTAACGGAGGAAATAATGTTTGGTGGAATTGGAACTAATGAACTTATACTTATTCTTATCATTACACTGCTTATCTTTGGTCCTTCAAAACTTCCAGACCTTGCTAAGTCAATGGGAAAAGCTATAAATGAATTCAGAAAGGCATCTTCCGGCATTATAGATGAGGACGAGAAGAAAAAAGAAGAACCTAAGAAAGTTACAAGAGATGAAGAGCTGGAAAAGATAAAAGTCAAAGATTCAAAAGATGCATAATTAACGGTAAAAGGTGGTTTTATGTCTGAGGAGAGGATTCGTCCGGAAGAGGCACCGGTAACCTACCATCTGGAAGAGTTAAGAACCAGGCTTTTCAAATCGATTGTATCCATATTTATAGGTTTTTTTATCTGCTGGCCTTTCAGGAAAGACATCCTTCTCTTTCTTGAAAGACCGCTTCCTGACTATTTGAAAGGGAAGCTTGTTTTCTTCTCTCCTCCCGAGGCCTTCTTCACTGCCCTAAAAATCTGCTTTTTTGGCGGAATGATAATAGCTATGCCTTTTATTCTCTATCAGGTGTGGAAGTTTATAGAGCCGGCCCTTTATCCTCATGAAAAAAAGTTTGTCGTGCCGTTTCTGTTTTTCTCCTTTTTGTTTTTCTCAATAGGCGTTTGTTTTGCCTATTTTATAATGATACCTTTCGCTCTGAGATTCTTGCTCGGATTTATGGGTAACCTTTTGGTTCCTCAAATTGGAATTGGCAACTATATTTCTTTTGTTATTCAGCTTACTCTTGCGTTCGGGTTTGTTTTTCTGCTCCCTGTCGTTGTGGGTCTTCTTGCAAAATTGGGGGTTATAAATTATAAATTGCTTGAAAAGAACAGAAAGTTTGCTATACTTATAATATTCATAGTGGCGGCTATTCTAACACCTCCCGATGTGGTCTCTCAAATAATGATGGCTGTTCCTTTGCTGTTTCTCTATGAGTTAAGCATAATAGTTGCAAAGGTTTTAGGGAGTAAGGAAGGGTAATGTTCTTTAAGTGAATTTCAAAATAAACTTACTTAACGTTTCGGGAAAAGGCTGTTTGTGTATTCATTTTTAAAATCTTAAAACCTGAACGGAGGCAAAAGCATAATGGCTCAGGAAACTGAGGTTCTCTCTCTTGAACAACTGCAAAACATGAGTATTTTTGATTTAAGGAAAATAGCAAAGTCTTTAGGTCTTGACGTAAAGTCTGTGAAAAAACAGGAGTTGATATTAAAGATACTTGAAGAAAGTGCAAAGAAAAGAGGCGCCATATACAGGGTTGGAGTTCTTGAAGTTTTACCGGACGGATTTGGATTTTTAAGATCTCCTGAGAATAACTACCTTCCTAACTCAACAGATATATATGTCTCTCCTTCACAAATAAGAAAATTCGGGCTCAGAACTGGTGATACTATTGCTGGGGAGGTTAGGCCTCCAAAAGAAGGTGAAAAATATTTTGCACTTTTGAAGGTTGATGCTGTAAATTGGGAACCTTTATCAAAGGCAAAAACAAGGCCGAATTTTGATAACTTAACACCTTTACATCCTACTGAAAGGTTCAGGCTTGAAACAGTTCCTGGGGAGCTTTCTACAAGGGTTATAGATTTAATAACACCAGTTGGTAAAGGGCAGAGAGGGCTTATTGTTGCTCCTCCGAGAGCAGGAAAAACGGTTCTTCTTCAAAAGCTTGCCAATGCTATAAAGACCAATGATCCAGACACTTATTTGATTATCCTTCTCATAGATGAACGTCCTGAAGAAGTTACAGATATGAAAAGAAATACTCTTGCTGATGAAGTAATAAGCTCAACCTTTGATGAGCCACCGGAGAGGCATGCTCAGGTTGCTGAGATCGTAATTGAAAAGGCGAAAAGATTGGTAGAACATAAAAAAGATGTTGTCATTCTCCTTGACAGTTTAACAAGACTTGCAAGAGCTTACAATACTTTAACACCACCGAGCGGAAAGATTCTTTCAGGTGGTATTGATGCTCATGCTTTTCATAAGCCGAAGAGGTTCTTCGGTGCTGCAAGAAACATAGAGGAGGGCGGAAGCCTCACAATAATTGCTACAGCTCTTATAGAGACAGGAAGCCGAATGGACGATGTTATTTTTGAAGAGTTTAAGGGAACAGGTAATATGGAAATCGTCCTTGACAGACAACTTGTTGAAAGGAGAGTATTTCCTGCTATTAATATACAGAAGTCAGGAACAAGAAAAGAAGAGCTTCTCCTCTCTGATTGGGAGCTTAACAGGGTCTGGATTTTAAGAAGACTTCTTACATCTATGTCTCCTGTTGAGGCTATGGAGTTTTTGCTGGAGAAGTTGAGAAAGTATAAGACCAATGAGGATTTTCTGAAGGCGATGAACGCCTGATGAGGATATAATGAAAGAGCTTATCTACTATTCATTCCTTGAAAGTTCCGATTTGAAAAGAAACTTTATAGAAGAGAATAAAGAATACCTCTACGAGGTATTTTCTAAGATTTTGAATTGTATAAAAGATGGCAGGAAGATACTTATATGTGGTAACGGTGGAAGTGCAGCGGATGCTCAGCATATAGCTGCCGAGCTTGTGGGAAGATTTCTTCTTGACAGAAAAGCTCTGCCGGCAATTGCTCTTACAACCGATACATCTGTTTTAACCGCTGTTGGTAATGATTTCGGATTTGATGCCGTGTTTGAAAGGCAGGTTGAAGCTTTGGGTCTTAAAGGTGATGTTTTGATAGGTATAAGCACCAGCGGTAATTCGGAGAATATTGTCAGGGCGGTTTTAAAAGCTAAACAAAAAGACTTGCTGACGGTCGGTTTTCTGGGTAAAGACGGAGGTAAGCTAAAGGATCTGGTTGATTATCCGATAGTTGTTAAAACATTTTCTACACCTCGGATTCAAGAAGTTCATATAACAATAGGGCATGTTTTATGTGATTTTATAGAAAAATCAATGTTCGGCGCTTAATCTTTCAGTCTGTTAGAGTTTATACTTTATTTAAAAAAGAGTGGTATAATTTCCCTTCAAACGATTTACTGTCTGGAGGAAAAAATGAAGATAGGAAAAGCTATAAGACTTGAAAGGATAATAAACAGAGAAACGGGAAAAACCGTTATAATTCCAATGGATCACGGTGTTTCAATGGGCCCAATTCCGGGAATTATTAACATAAGGGAATCAATAGATAAGGTTGCGAATGGTGGAGCCAATGCGATTATCATTCATAAAGGTCTTGTTAGACACGGACACAGAAAAAGAGGTAAGGATGTCGGTCTGATTATTCATCTCTCTGCAAGTACTTCTCTTTCTCCGAAGCCTAACACTAAGGTTATAGTTTGTTCCGTAGAAGAGGCGATAAAGATAGGTGCTGATGGAGTTTCCGTTCATGTTAATCTGGGTGATATAAATGAAGATAAGATGCTTGAGGATTTTGGAGCTATTGCAGAAAGCTGTCTTGAGTGGGGAATGCCTCTTATTGCTATGATGTATGCAAGAGGAGAGCATATAGAGAATCCTTTTGATCCAGATGTGGTTGCCCACTGTGCAAGGGTGGCTGCCGAGCTTGGTGCTGACATTGTCAAAGTAGCTTATACTGGAGATCCTGAAACGTTCAGAAAGGTAGTTAAGGGTTGCCCGATTCCTGTTGTTATAGCCGGTGGTCCGAAAATGGGTAATGATATGGAGATTCTTGAGATGGTGGAAGGTGCGATGAAGGCAGGTGGAGCAGGTGTTTCCATCGGAAGAAATGCATTCCAGCATGAGGATCCTGAAAAGATAGTTAGAGCAATTTCTCTGATTGTCCATGAAGGAAAGACTGCTAAAGAGGCAGCGAAAGTTCTTGAAGGTTAATCGAAGGCGCTTAAAGGCGCCTTTTTATTTGTCTTTCAGGTATTCGTTTTTGTATTTTACATATCTTAGAGCATGTTCCTTCAATTCTTTGATCTCATCATCTGATAGTGTTCTTACAACTTTTGCCGGAAATCCCATTATAAGACTGTTCGGGGGAAACTTTTTCCTGGGCGGCACCAGTGTTCCAGCTGCTACTATAGAGTTTTCGTTTATAACGACGTTATCAAGGATTATAGCTCCTATTCCTATTAGGCAGTTGTCTTTTATTTCGCAACCGTGGAGCTTTACTGCGTGTCCGATTGTAACGTAGTTTCCGATTATTGTAGGGGCCGTTTTGTTTGTTACATGTATTACTGTTCCGTCCTGAACCGATGTGCATTTGCCTATTCTGATGTAGTTTACGTCACCTCTTATGATCGTTCCATACCATATACTGCTATCGTCACCTACTTTTACGTCTCCTATGATTACTGCATCTTCAGCTATAAAAACACGTTTTCCAATTTCCGGATTTAATCCTTTAAACGGTTTGATAATCATCTTTGCCTCCGTGTTAATAGCCACTTCCTCTTGTAAATACGGCAAGTAGCCAGATAATAAAAGAAAATATTGCAGAAATGATTAAAAGCCACTTCATAAATACGGCAAACTTTCTGTAAAAGGCGATTTCTCTATCTTCTTTCTGTTTCTTTTCTTTGTAGTAATCTCTGTCGTAAATGCCCATTTTAATCCCCCTTTCGATAAACTGTTCCTCCGGGCAGGTCCTCTAAAACAATTCCCATCTCTTTCAGTTTATCTCTTATTTCGTCGGCAAGTATAAAGTTTTTCTCTTTCCTGAGTTTTTGCCGGATTTCGATGAGAAGCTTTATCAGTTTATCTTCTAAGTCGTTTGACGTCTTCTCCTCTTCAAGTTTAAATCCAAGAGTTTTCATCATTTCTTTTGTGAAAGTCACCGCTTTAAGGAGAGATTTCTTTTCTTCTCTGGAGATTTTCTGTTCTTTAACAGCTCTGTTTTTTAAGATGTTTGCTTCTTTTATCATTTCAAAAAGTGTACCTAATGCTTTTGCGGTGTTGAAGTCATCATCCATAGCTTCGTTGAATGCGTTTATGTATTTTTCAACATCAACAGGTGAGCCTTTTGAATCGTTTTGAGGGATATTTTCTATAATTGTTTGGGTGTTGAGAAAGTTTTTAATCCTTTCAAAAGCGGCTTTTGCTTCCTTTAATCTTTCAAATGAAAAGTCTATGGGGCTGCGGTAATGTGTTGATATGAGAAAAAACCTTAAAACATCGGGAGAGAATTTTTCCAGAATTTCTTTTATTGTGAAGAAGTTTCCGAGAGATTTGCTCATTTTTTCACTGTTTACCATTACGAAACCGTTATGCATCCAGTATCTTACAAAAGTTTTACCGGTGTAGCTTTCGGACTGGGCAATTTCGTTTTCGTGATGAGGAAATATCAGGTCCAGACCTCCACCGTGAATGTCCATCGTTTCTCCGAGATATTTCATTGACATCGCAGAACATTCTATATGCCAGCCCGGTCTTCCCTTACCCCACGGTGAATTCCAGGCAGGTTCTCCCTCTTTTGACTTTTTCCAGAGTGCAAAGTCTAAAGGGTTTCGTTTTTTTTCTCCCGGTTCAATTCTTGCTCCTGCCATTAGTTCGTCAATTTTTCTCTTTGACAGTTTTCCGTACTCTGGAAATGTTTCAACCGCGAAGTAAACATCACCCCCTGATTCGTAGGCGTGTCCTTTTTCTATAAGACTTTTCACCATCTCTATGATTTCTGGAATGTGCTCTGTAACTCTTGGCTCTACGGTCGGCTCTTTTACGTTTAAGGCTTTCATATCTTCTTCAAAAGATTTTATATATTTTTCTGCTATCTCTTTCCAGGTTATGCCTCTTTCTTTTGCTCTTTTTATTATCTTGTCGTCAACATCTGTGTAGTTTCTAACAAAAATAACTTCGTAACCTCTATACTCGAACCATCTCCTTATGACGTCAAAAACCACGGCACTTCTTGCATGTCCTATGTGTGCGTCGTCGTAAACTGTGGGACCGCACACATACATCTTTACCTTTCTTTTTTCAATAGGGATAAATACTTTCTTTTTTTCCGTAAGCGTGTTGTAAACCTTTATCATTGCTCTCCCCTTACTTTGCTGCTTCGGCTTTCTGTTTGAGATATCCCTCTATAAACATATCTATATCACCGTCCATTACGGTATTGATGTTTGAGGTTTCTATGCCTGTTCTGTGGTCTTTTACCATTTGATAGGGCTGAAAGACATAAGAACGAATTTGGTTGCCCCAGGATATTTCTTTGTGTTCTCCTTTCGCCTGAGCCAGTTTTTCTTCTCTCTTTCTCATTTCAAGTTCAAATAGCCTTGCTTTCAGGATTTTCATTGCTCTCATTCTGTTTTGTATCTGTGAACGTTCACTTTGACAGGTTACAACGATGCCCGTTGGAAGATGGGTTATCCTGACAGCAGAATCTGTTTTGTTGACGTGCTGTCCGCCTGCTCCAGAAGCCCTGTAAGTGTCTATTCTTAGATCTTCGTCTCTTATTTCTACCTCTATATCGTCTTCAATTTCTGGAACGACTATAACGCCGCAGAACGATGTGTGCCTTCTGGCATTGGAGTCAAACGGAGATATTCTTACAAGTCTGTGTGTTCCGTGTTCTGCTTTCAAAAGGCCGTATGCGTAAGGTCCTTTTATTGCAATGGTTGCACTTTTTATACCGGCTTCTTCATTTTCTTGGAGGTCTATAATTTCTGTTTCAAATCCCTTTTTCTCTGCCCAGCGCAGGTACATTCTCATAAGCATACCTGCCCAGTCACAACTTTCTGTTCCTCCAGCTCCTGCATGAATTGTAATGATTGCGTTGTTTTTGTCCATTTCGCCGGAGAGGAGTGTTTTCACTTCAAGATTGTTCAGTTTTTTCTTGAGTTTTTTTATTGTTTCTTCAGCTTCTTCAAGAAGACTTTCATCGTTTTCCTCTTCTGCCATTTCAAAAAGAACTTCGACATCCTCTATGTCTGTTTCTAAGTTTTGCCACATTTTTATTTCGGATTCTATACGGTTCCTTTCCTGGGAGATCTTTTGTGCTCTTTCTCTGTCGTTCCAGAAGCCGGGAGCAGACATCTCTTCTTCAAGTTTTTTAAGCTTCTTTTCTTCCCTGACTAAGTCAAAAATACCCCCGAAGTTCATTGTATTTATCCTTAACTTTTCCATATTCCTCTTTTAATTCTTGAAGCTTTTCAATAAGCATGATACCTCCTGCCTTTGATGTTTTCACAGTTAAATTAATATTTGAGCCCGATTTTTCAAGTTCTGTCAGGGTAGCCTTTTGTTTCTATCTTTGTTAGTGTTTTTGTTAAAAGCTCTATGTTTTCGGTGTCCTTTTCGTTTATTGTGTGAATGCTTAGTATTACACCGAGCTCTTCTTCCAGCTTTCTCATTTTCTCCTGTATTTCTGTGTTTTTAATCTTTTTGTCTATAAAGACAACAAAGTTATCTCCTGAATATCTTATTATGGCAATTGGATTAAAAGTCCTTTCAAGCATTTCTTTAAGTTTTTTAAGGATCTCATCGCCGTAATCCCAACCTTTTTCAAGGTTTAATTCTCTCAGTTTTAAGATGTCCACTGTTATGACTTTGAAAGGTGTATTTTTCTCTTTTAGATTGTTAAACAGGAAAAACAAGTAGTTTCTGTTAAATGCGTCTGTGAGTGAGTCTCTGAAGAAGTAATCAAGCCTTCGTTTTTCAAGTTCAGAGAGACTTTTAAAGTCTTGACTTTTAGTGATAGGGGGTGTTTCGCTTTTAAAGATGGGTATTGCTGCATGAACTACATCTGAATCATATTTTTCGCCGGCGAGACTTATTAGCTCTTTTATAGCCTTTTCTTTAGGCATTCCCTTTCTGTATATTCTATCACTTGTCATAGCATCAAAGGAGTCAGCCACAGCTATTATCCTTGCGGGGAGAGGTATTTCTTTACCTTTTAAGCCGTCAGGGTATCCTGATCCGTCGATTCTTTCATGGTGGTATTTAATGCTGTCAACAATAGGTTTAAGAGGTTTGATGTCTTTTAGGAGTTCATAGCTTAAAACCGGATGAAGTTTAATGATTTCAAATTCTTTTTTTGTAAGCTTTCCGGGTTTTAAGAGTATGCTGTCAGGAATTCCTATTTTTCCAATATCATGTAGCAGTGCTGCCATATAGATTTTTTCGATCTGCTGTTCGTTTAGTCCCATATTTTTCGCAATTTCTTTGGAATAGAAAGCAACTCTTTCTGAATGTCCTCTTGTATATGAATCACGGATTTCAATACCTCTTACCATTGATTTGATAGTTGACTCAAGCAGTTCTTTTTCTTCTTTTATCTTTTCTTCAAGAGATTCTATAAGTTCTTTTAGTTCTGCGGCAACGGCGATTGATTTCGCAATATTTTTTAGATAAATTTTTTCGTCTTCTGTTAAAGGTTGGTTAACTTTTCTGAAGAATATGACATAACCGTTGTTTTTAGAAAAGGTAGAAAGAGGAAATCCAACCAGATATTTTATTCCGAGTTTTTTTCGGAATCGCTTAAATAACTCAATTTGTCTTCTGTAAGTTCAATTTCTCTTTTCATTGTATTCATGTAACTCTCGATACCTTCGAGATTATCAGGAAGTGTTTTTCGTGTTATTTTGTTATCTTTTGTGATTATTTTTGTTTCTATAAAGTTATCTTTAGGTAGTCCTATTATTACGCCGTCAATTTTATTTGTTTTTATTAACTTTCTCATCAGTTCGACAAATTCACCGTTAAAACCCTTTCCGGCAGTTAGCAGGTGTATGAACTGATACATCAGGTCTTCTTTTTGCATTTTGTCTTTGATGTTTTCGATCATTTCATTTATTTTTCTTCTGATTCCTCCGAATTCGTCGCTGCCTGATACAGGAAGTATGGAGAGTTTTCCTTTTGATATCTTTTCTATGTCTGTTTTTATCTGTCGCAGCGGTTTTAGATACAGGTCTCGTATTATTAGTAAAAGTGCTACTTGAAAGATGAATACCATTACAAACTCGGTAAGACTTATTTTTGCTGCGAGAACCGATGTATCGTTTTCTATCTTTTCGCTATTTAGTTCTACAGCTACTGGAACTACTCCGTCTGGAAATATAAATTTCTTATAAACAATTATTTTTCCATCGCGTTCTATAGTTTCACTTTCTTTATTTGGAACCTTAAACGGGAGTTTACCTATATATATATTCTTTACACAGGGTGTTTCTTTAAGTATTTCTGGTCTTAGGTCTTTTTTGCTTTTAATAATCACGGCTTTTGATTCTAAATCTGCTTTAGTAAGTTTGATTATTCGATTTTCCATAGAGTATCTGATACTTTTTTTTACGAGTATAAATGAAAAAAAGCTGATAGATATGGAGATGATTATGGATACTATGAGTAATGTCCAATATTTTGTTATTTCTATTTGTTTTTGGTATTCTTTCATAGGATCTGAGAACTCCGCTTCATATACAATTTAGGAAGTTTATGTCTTTTCGTTGTTTTATGTTGTATTTAACCATTATGTACTTAATTGCTGCAGGATCAAAAATGTATGTTGTTCCATCTTGCCATAAAAGCAGAATTTTTTTTAAGTTTTTAAGCTTTGCTGCGGGACTTCCTTTCCTTATACATAGCAAATATTTTACTTTTCCTATATTTTCTATTATTTTATAAGATTTTAGAGGTTCCTTAAAGTATATTCCATGTTTTTTTAACAGCTCCCGAAAAGAGTCTATGTAGACGGTGTTGTTATCAGCAAAGTATCTATATAAAGGGGTGTTGAGGGCATAGAATAGG
Source organism: Desulfurobacterium indicum (assembly GCF_001968985.1). NCBI lineage: Bacteria > Pseudomonadati > Aquificota > Aquificia > Desulfurobacteriales > Desulfurobacteriaceae > Desulfurobacterium > Desulfurobacterium indicum. The sequence continues at coordinate 40,491 of NZ_MOEN01000011.1, forward strand.
TTTGGTGCTGGTGAATTTGTTTTTGTCATTTTGAATATTGCAGGAGATTTTTTCCCTACAGAGCAGATTTTTATCCAGCTGTTGTCTATCGCTTTTATAAAATCATAGGTTATATTGTCCACAATTATGACGTTATATTTGCTTAGGTTTAATAATTTTATAAATTCAGCACTATTCTTGCTGTAATTAAGGGTTATTATGCTGTTTTTTATGTTTAACTTTCCGTAGGCTTTCTCTGCATAAAAAGGCAAAAGTATATACTTGTTTTCTGCAAGTATGTTAATCTCCGTGTATTCTTTGCATCCGGAGAATAGCAGAAATGTAGCGGTTAATATAAGGAAACCCGCTATTACAGCAAGTCCTTTTTTTTCGCTCATAAACACCTTTACTCGGAAATTGTTTCAATGCACCTTGCCAGGATATCAGCTGTGTGATTGCAAGGCATACTACTATTTACCTTTTCCAGCCCTTCAGCAATATTCATTATGCAGCCAGGACATTCTGTTATTACAGTATCGGCACCAGTTGCGGTTATGTTTAGTGTTTTCTTTTCTTGTATTTTATCAGAAACTGCCGGGTGGAGCATTTTAAATGAGCCTCCCATTCCACAGCAGTTATCTGCTTCTTCCATTTCAATATATGTTATTCCATCGATAGATTCAAATAATTTTTGGGGGAGATCTTTAGAAATGTTTTGTCCTCTAACTATATGACATGGATGGTGCCATGTCACTTTCATAGGCTTTTTAACTTTCCATTGTTTTATTGTTTCTATGTTTTGTTCTAAAATTTCCAGAAACTGTAATACTGGTTTGTTAAGTTCTTTGTAATTATGCTTTAAGTTATGGCAGCATGTTGCACATCCGGTTACAATACCGTCAGCTTCTATTTTGTTTAACACTTTTATATTTTTACTTTTCAGTTCTTCAAAACCTTTTCTATCTCCTGCGTGAAGTGAAGGAGCTCCGCAACAGACTACTTTAGATGGCACGAATACATCATAACCAAGGTTATTTAAAACTTTTATTATGTTTTTTGATGTGTCTATATAGGCTCTGCTGAACATGCATCCTGGAAAGTATATAAGTTTTCCTTGTCTTTCTGTCTTTGCAGGAAAGTTGCGGTCTTTGTAGTTAAATTTTCCTTCCTTTATTGCTGGAATTACCGCAGTTCCTTTTCCGGGAATCGGAAATTTGCTTACTGAGTTTTGAGGGCTTTTTGAAGGTTTAAAAAGCAAGTAGGATAGTCGGGAAAAACTCCCGGCGCTGTCAAACAGTTTTTCGTTTTTCAGGATTGTTGTTACCGCTTTCTCCTGAGGAAAAAGGCCAAATTTTTCTGTTGCGACCTCTCTTGCTTTAAGAATTATCTCTTCGTATGGAACGTCCATTGCGCATATTTCCTGGCATCTCAGACAGGTCGTGCATTTTTTAAAAAGGAGAGCCGCTTCTCTGTCTAACTTTCCGTATCCTTTCTGTATCATATCAATCAGAGAAATTTTCCCTCTTGATACAGAAGGTTCCTCTCTTGTAGCATTGAATACGGGACATACGTTTCTGCATGAACCGCAACGGACACATCTATCAAGCCATTCCTGCTTTATCTGAAGGAATTTTTTATCCATAAAGCTCCTCTTTCCCTAAAGCTCTACAAAGTCGGCTTTGAATATCGGGCCATCAACACAGACTCTTTTGTATCCTTCTTTTGTTCTTATAACACATCCAAGGCAACTACCTACACCGCACGCCATACGTGTATCAAGAGATAAAAAACAGTCAGCTTTAAGTTTGTCTGCCTTTCCCTTAACAGCTTTGAGCATTCCAGTAGGTCCGCATGCTATCCACCTGTGGTCTTTAAATTTTTCTAGAATGTCAGTAACCAGTCCTTTTTTCCCTTTTGAACCGTCTTCTGTCATTGCTATGTAAGGTATCTGGTATTGTTCCAAAAAGGGCAATGCCGAAAGGTCGTTTTCTTTCCTGCCACCGTAGATGACAGTTACTTTTTTACCTTTTTGATGGAATCTTTTCGCCGCCAGAAAAATACCTCCTATACCTATTCCACCTGCTATGAACAGATATTTTTCGACATTTTCTTCTATGTAGTTACCTAAGGGGAGAATTACATCAACTTCGTCTTTAATTTCGCTTAAAAATTTTGTTCCTCTTCCGACGATCCGGTATATAAAACTTACAATGTCACTTTCCACGTCAAATATTCCAAGCGGTCTTCTTAGTAGTGGGTCGAGCTGGTTTTCTTTTCTAACCTGCACCATGGCAAATTGCCCTGGTTTAATCGCCTTAATCTCTTTTTCCGGGAGCGAAACAGATAATAGAAAATCTTTTTCGGATAACTGTCTGTTTTCTACTACTTTAACCTTCATCACTCTTCCTTAGGGCAGATTTTTCCTTCGGCTATTTCAAGAAGAGCGATTACGGTTTTTTTATGCTTTTCTCCCTTAATATCGACTCCGAACGTGTAAGAATCCTGTTCGTAAAGGAAACGGGCTCTTTTCGCAGCTACATGAACAGTTTCGTAGTAATTTCCAACTTTTTCTACAACCTTTTCAAGTGGAATTCTCTTAGACATTTTAAGCCTCCATCAGCCGTTTTGCAGGATAGTAATTTATGGAAAAAGTAAAAATAATTCTACCCTATTTTCTCTGCTATATGATTTTATTCTCGACAGTAGTTATGGTAGAATATTATTCTAATATTATATTTGAGAGGTTTGTCGTGAAATTTAATCCTTCTAAACCTTATACTGTTGGTCTTGAGCTTGAAGTTCAGCTGGTTGATTCGTTTACTTTCGAGCTGACAGAAAAATCTTTTGTTCTGTTTGATAAGGCTTCTGAAAAATTATCTTCCGTTTTACATAAAGAGTTTCTTCAGTCTATGGTTGAAATTGTTTCTCCTCCGTGTAATTCTTCTAAAGAGGCAACGAATATTTTGAGAGAGGCTTATGAAGAGGTTAAAAAAATAGGTGAGGAAGAAGGATTTTATCCTCTCTTGCTCGGGACACATCCGTTTGCCGATCCGTGTGAGATAAGGATTACAAAGGATAAAAGGTATGAGAGATTACTAAAAGAATTCCAGATAGTTTTGAAGAACTTTTTAATTTTTGGATTGCATATTCATGTAGGTGTAGAATCGGAAAGAGAACTATGGGAAGCTTTTAACATGACTCTTAAATATCTTCCCCTGTTTATAGCACTTTCTTCTTCATCGCCTTTTTATAAGGGAAGATTTACAGGACTTCACAGCTACAGGCTTAAAATTTTTGAACAGCTTCCAAGGGCTGGTGTTCCGGAGCAGTTTTTTTCAACGGAAGAGTTTGAGGGAATGTTTAACGTTTTGAAAAATTCGGGTTTCGTTGAGAGTTTAAAAGATATATGGTGGGATGTGAGACCAAGGCCTGACTATGGAACAATAGAGCTGAGAGTATGTGATTCTATCCCCGATTTTAACAGAATAGAGGCTATTGCTGACTTTTTTAGGTTGCTTGTTGCCTGGTCTAAAGATAAGAAGATGGGAAGGTTTTACCACCAGGTTGTGAAGCAAAACAGGTGGAATGCTGTAAGACACGGTCTTGAGGGTATGTTTATCGATGCTGATGGAGTTGAGAATATTAATAGCAGGATTCACGGACTTGTTGAAGAGTTTGATAGGGAAGGATTGATAGAAAGGCTTGGAATAAGAGTCGATAATCTGTACAATGTCCTGAGCGGGTTTCCAATTTCTTACAGGATGGTGGAAGCTTATAAGAAAGGGGAATCTATTAGAAAGCTGGCAAAGTTTGGATTGGCTGAATGAAAGGGATTATTGCAGCCGGTGATAGATTAACTGCCAAGGCAGGTGCTGGGGTTCTTAGAAAAGGCGGTAACGCTTTTGATGCGGTAGTTGCTGCTGTTTTTGCTTCTTATATGGCTGAACCTGCCCTTACAAGTCCTGCAGGTGGGGGATTTTTACTTGCATTTGAGCAGGGAAAGACCCCTGTTGTTTATGATTTTTTCGTTGATGTTCCTCCTTATAGAGAGGAAGAACCTGACTTTTTTAAGATAACGGTCGATTTTGGAGATGCTCTTCAGGATTTTCACATAGGTTGTGGTGCCGTTGCCGTTCCCGGCAATGTTGCTGGTCTTTTAAGGGTTCACAAGGAAAAGGGAATACTTCCGCTTGAAGAGGTTTTGAAACCGGCAATTAAATATGCTACTGAAGGTGTGAATCTTTCTATTTTACAGGCTTCTTTTGTAAAGCTTCTTGCTCCGATTTTTACTGCTACTGAAGGTTCAAGAAGGATTTTTGCTCCTGATGGAAGGCTGATTGATGACAAAACAGTTTTTAAGAATCACCAGTATGGAGAATTTCTTAAATTACTGATAGATAAAGGACAATGGGTTTTTTATGAAGGTGAAGTAGCCGACAGGATAGAAGAACTTTCTGTAAGGTATCACGGGCATATAAGAAAGAAAGATCTTGAAAGGTACAAAGTTGTTGAAAGAAAGCCTTTAAGTTTCAAGTTTAAAGATCTTGATGTTTTGACAAATCCTCCGCCGTTTCCAGGTGGAATTCTTATAGCTTTTACATTAAAACTTCTTGAGAATGAAGAGTTAGTCTCTTTCGGGTCGAAAGAGCACCTGCTCAAGCTTGTTAAAGCTATGGAGGAGACTCAAGTTTTCAGAGAGCAATTTGTTGATGATGGAATTTCAGAAGATTTTTATGGGTTTCTGAAAGAGGAATTTTTGTCCGAATATAAAAAGAAAGTTAATCGGTTTGGGAACACAACACATGTAAGTGTTATAGATAAGGAAGGGAATGCTGCTTCCATAACGACAACTAATGGAGAAGGTTCTGGTTACATTATTCCTGAAACGGGGATTATGTTGAACAACATGTTGGGTGAAGAAGATTTAAATCCGAAAGGTTTTTTTAAATGGCCTCCTTATATTCGTCTTCCATCAATGATGTCTCCTACAATTGTCGTTGAGAATGGAGAACCAAAACTTGTGCTTGGAAGCGCCGGAAGTAACAAGATAAGAAGCGCTATTGTCAATGTTATTTTAAACTGTGTTGTTTTTGGAATGGATATTAAAAGTGCTGTTGATTCTCCGCGAATTCATTATGAAAAAGGGACGGTTTTTATAGAACCGGGTTTTGAGGGGAAAGTTCTTGAGGAACTAAGAAAGATTTATAAAGATTTGGTTGAATTTTCGTCTTTAAATCTCTTTTTTGGCGGTGTCCAGGCTGTTAATTCCAGTTTTCAAGGTGCGGGGGATCCACGTAGAGGAGGATATTGTATTAAAGTTTTCTGAATTAATATTGTGTTAAGATTTAGATTTTGCATAATTTTTTAAATTTTCTTGCTGATTTGCTTGTTTTGATGTATATTTAATTTGTAGATTTGCTAATTATAAGGAGTTATAGATTGGAAGTTGTTGGTTTAACAGCTTTCCTGGTGGTTCTTTCCGTTTATATATCATTTGCTGCCAATGTTCACATGTATCTTTTATCAGCCCACGGCAATGGGACTTACGGTGTAAAAAGAAATTCAATGATTGGTTATTCACGGGGAAACTGCGACAACTGCCACGAAATGCACGCCAGCCAGAACGGTGCAGAGCCGGCACCTGTAAACGGCGCTCCCTC
>NZ_MOEN01000012.1 GCF_001968985.1 Desulfurobacterium indicum
TGAGGCTAAGGAAGAACTTCAGGATATGTTCTCCAGGAGGTACTCCTAATGGTTTACACAAAATTATTGACACAACCGCTGCAGCGGGTTTAACACGCAGGGATAGAGTAAATAGCTGGTATTATGTTCATCATAGAGCTCCAAATCGTCCCTACGTTCCAAGGGGATGTGGTAGATGTCACGGACGATTTGGAGGTATAGGTCCTCAGTCTTGCATAAAATGCCATTTTCATGGAGGAGATGATAGGATTTTAGGATCTTATGCTACTTATAAAAGAACATTTTAGTTTTTGTTATCGTTTGTTGCTAACGGTTGTTTTTCAATAACGGTATACTCTTCGGTTAGCCATTTATGAAGATCGGCTAACTTACACTTTTCACTACAGAAAGGACGGAACGGGTTATTCTCCCACTCCGTCTCTTTTCCGCATGTTGGACATTTTATCTTCTTTGATTTCTCTTTCATTAGAATTCGAAAAGCTCCTGGTATTCTTTTCTTCCTATTTCGTAAAGATCGTTGCCGTAAATATCGTTAACCACAAATGCGGGAAAGTCTTCGACGACGAGCTTTCTAACGGCTTCAGGTCCTAAATCTTCGTAGGCTATAACTTCTGCTGACTTTACACACCTTGCGAGGAAAGCTGCAGCTCCTCCTATCGCGCCAAAATAAACTCCTTTGTATTTTTGAATTGCTTCTTTTACAGCTTTGTCTCTTTTTCCTTTACCTATCATGCCTTTGAGTCCCCACGCAAGCATTTTAGGGGCAAAGGGATCCATTCTGTAACTTGTTGTTGGGCCAACAGAACCGATTGGCATTCCGGGTTTTGCAGGCGCAGGTCCTGCGTAGTAGATGATCTGTCCTTTTATGTCAAATGGAGGGTTTTCTCCCCTTTCAACGGCTTCCACTATTCTTTTATGAGCTGCGTCTCTTGCAGTATATATTACTCCTGAAATCAGAACGAAGTCACCGGCTTTTAAGTTCTCTATTACGGAAACGTTAACGATTGGTGCTGTTATCCTTTTAGGTTCCATTGTTGCCTCCATACTTTAAGGTTAAGAAATGGTTTATTAATTATAAGTGACTTAATTATAAACGACGAGTGATTTTAAAGCAAAGTTTATCTGTTATTCTGATAGGTTTAAAATTCATTTCTGGTTATGCTACATTTATACTATGCTTATTAACTGCCGATTCTATATTGTGTTATACTATTTGTAGTTTTTAAATCTCTGTTTATGGTATAATTCCCATCCGCAAATTAAATCCATGTAGAAGAGGCAGTGGATATGGCTGTTTATTATCATGATGTTGTGATTTTAGGAACCGGACTTGCCGGTTTGAGGGCAGCTCTTGAGATTTTAAGGAAGACGGAAGATTCTGTTTCTGTCGGTCTTGTTTCAAAGGTTCAATTAATGAGAGCTCACTCTGTATGTGCAGAAGGTGGAACTGCAGCGGTTCTTTCACCTGAGGATAGCTTTGAAAAGCATGAATATGATACTGTCAAGGGAAGTGATTTTCTTGCCGATCAGGATGCTGTTGAGGTTTTTGTAGAAAATTGTCCGAGAGAGATTTACTTCCTTGATCACCTCGGATGTCCATGGTCAAGAACCAAAGATGGAAAGATAGCCCAGAGGCCTTTCGGGGGACACTCTTATCCGAGGGCGACCTATGCAAGTGATAAAACGGGCTTTTTTGAAATGCAGACGCTTTACGATAATCTTTTGAGATTTTCAAATTATGCTCGTTATGATGAATATTTTATCTATGATATATTTGAGAATAACGGAGCTTATGTTTTAGCTGCTTATAGGTTAAAGACAGGAGAGGTTGATTTTATTGTAGGTAATCAACTTGTCCTTGCCACAGGTGGTTCCGGGTGTATCTACTCCTTTACAACCTATTCAGATAGTTCAACGGGAGATGGTCTTGCCTATGCTTTGAGGATGGGACTTCCTCTTGAAGATATGGAGTTTATACAGTTTCATCCGACAGGTCTTATTCCGTCCGGAATTCTTATGTCCGAAGCAGCAAGGGGTGAAGGCGGTCATCTGCTTAATAAGGATGGTGAAAGATTTATGAAATATTACGCCCCTACTGCTATGGAACTTGCTCCGAGAGATATTGTTTCCCGTTCAATCTTTGAGGAGATTAAAAAGGGAAGAGCTTTTGAAAAGGACGGTTTAAGCTATGTTCTTCTGGATTTGACTCATTTAGGAGAGGAAAAGGTAAAACATAGACTTCATCTTATCAGGGAAGTTTGTATGAAGTTTTTGGGTATTGATCCTGTGAACGAACCTATTCCGATCAGGCCTGCTGCTCACTACTCTATGGGCGGTATAGCTGCCGATGTTTACGGTGTAACAGAAAAACCTGGTGTTTATGCAATAGGTGAGAATGCGAATGCCGGTATTCACGGCTCCAACAGGCTCGGAACCAATTCCACCGCCGAGTGTCTTGTGTGCGGAAGACTTTGCGGTGAGAAAGTGGTTGAAAATCTTAAAGAGTTTTCAGGTAAAAAGGAGCTAAATGAATCTCTTCTCAGAGAGAAGGAGAAGATGCTCTTTTCTCATATAGGTCATGGTTCCAGTGTTTCTGTCTATACACTCAGAAAGAGATTGAAGGAAACGATGGACAGGTTTGTCGGTATTGAGAGAAACCAGGAAGAACTTGAAAAGGCACTTGAAGAGATAAAAAAGGTAAAAAAAGAAGCCAAAAATGTTAAGGTTTCAAACACTTCTAAGGTTTATAATCTTGAGCTTATAAACTATCAAGAACTTTTAAACATGGCTGATGTTGCAGAAGTCATTACACTTTCTGCTTTGAACAGGAAAGAATCAAGGGGCGCTCATTTTAGAACGGACTATCCTTCAAGAGATGATGAAAATTACTTAAAGCATACACTTGTCAGAAAAGATGGTGATGAACTTAAAATCTCTTACAGAGATGTAAGAGTTACAAAATACAAACCAGTGGAAAGGAAGTACTGATATGATGGTGATGGAAGAGAGAATATCAAAAGCGCACAGGATTACAGGTATTTACCTTTTTATCTACATGATTGTGCACGTGCTTTCCAAAGGTCCTGTATGCTTTTTTGCCGACTGGATGGCTGTTTTCGCCTTTGCCTTCCATGCCTTTAACGGTATGAGGCTCATAATTCTCGAGCTTGGCTTTTTAGTGGGGAAACCTGCGTTTATTGAGTATCCGTATTCCCCTGTTTCTATTAAATATTCAAGAATACTCTTTTACATCTTTATGGCTCTTGCTGCTCTGTTCCTTGCAGTTGTTATTATCGGAAAGGGGATGACGTCATGAGAAGTGAAAGACTTTTTTATACTTTATACCTTGTTGCAGCCGTTTTTTTGTTCTTTTTTTTCATAATGCATAACCTTATGATGCATATTAAACCCTTAAAGGAAGCTCTCCATCCGCATACACCTTACTTTATATATGTTCTCGACTTTTCCATACTTGTTATGCTCTATCACGGCCTTTACGGCATAAGATCAATTGTTATTGAGAAGAAAGGATACAGTAAGGGTGTTGACCTTCTGTTTGCCGTTGTTGGTGTTATTCTTGCAGTTGTTCTCATAGCTGCAAAGCATAAGGTTATTTGAGAGGGAGTTTAAGATGGCAGAATATACGTTTACCATTAAAAGATTTGATCCTGTTAAGGATAAAGAGCCTTATGAGAAGGTTTATAAAGTTCCGAAGCTTGCAAGTATTGTAACGATACTTGATGCTCTTAATTACATAAAGGAAAATATCGATTCTTCTCTGTCATACCGTCATTCATGTAGAATGGCTATATGTGGTTCCTGTGCCATAAGAGTTAACGGTAAGCCAGCTCTTGCATGTATAACAAAAATTGTTCATCTCGGAACCGATTTTATAAAGCTTGAGCCTCTTGCAAAATACCCTGTTATTAAAGATCTTGTTGTTGATCTTGAGCCGTTTTTTGAGAAGCACAAATCTGTAAAGCCATTCCTCATAAATAAAAAAGAAAGCATTTTTGATATTGAACCTGATTCAGAGCTAAAGCAGGCGCCGGAAGATCTGGAACTTTACCTTCAGTTTGCTTACTGTATTAAATGTGGAAGTTGCTACAGTGTTTGCATGGGAACTCCCGATCTTTCAAAAGGTTTTAAGGAAGGTTTTATAGGACCTCAAGCTCTTGCTCAGGCTTACAGATACTCTTTTGACTCAAGGGACGAAGGATTTGAAGACAGACTTGATACTGTTGCTTCTCCTGAGGGTGTTTTTAGATGTCACTTTGCCGCCAGCTGCTCTGCCGTATGCGGTAAAGGTTGTGATCCCGCTTTGGCCCTTCAGCTTTTGAGAAGAGCAGTTATTTTCGGAAAGAAACATTAATTAATCGCCTTTTCGGGATTATATTTAGTGATATGTTACAGCGAATTTTTCCAGCTATTGCTTTTAAAGGAATTGAAAGATGAAGAGGCGTGATTTCTTAAAAGTTATAACATTAGGAGGGATTTTTTCCCTTCCGTCTTTTGATGTTGCGGATGCGAGAAGGTATATTCCGTATATCAAAAGAGTAAGGCACTCTTCATCTTCAAAGCGTGTCAGAATTGTTCTTGATTTAAGTGGTAGAGTTGATAAAAAAGGTATTTCCGATTATATAAAACATAATTATCTGGTTTTTATAGTTAAAGGATTGAGAACAAACAGAAAAAGATACAGGCTACACAGTGAATTTGCCAGGTATGTGGAGCTTATTCCTTTAACGAGAACAAAAACAAAGGTAAGAATAAAACTTGATGTTCCTCATAAATACAAGATATTTGCTTTAAAAGCCAGGCATCATAAACCTTTCCGTCTGGTTATTGATATTTTCCCGGATTTTGTTACTTCAGGTTGTAAACCGAGATTCGGAAAACGGATAGTTGTCATTGATCCCGGTCATGGTGGAAAAGATCCCGGTGCAATATGGCCTATCCACTGGAGGCATCCAAAGTATAAAGAGAAATACATTACTCTTGCTATTGCCAGGAAGGTAAAACGTATTCTCGAAACAGATCCAAACATTACGGTAATAATGACAAGAAACAGAGATGTTTACGTTCCGCTTTTAAAGAGGGCTGAAATAGCAGCGAAAGCGTGTGCGGATGCTTTTGTAAGTATTCATGCTGACTCTATGCCGAACCATCCTAACTGGAGTGGTGTTACTGTTTTTAAAGCATCACCGACTCTTTTTGCCAAGGCACAGGATACTGCCGAGGAGATAGCGAAAAACGTTAAGTTATGTTCGGATACTATGTGCTGGAGCATAACACCTGTGATTGTTTCTCTGTCAAGCACTGTTACTTTTGTCGAAAGTAAGCGTCTTGCTGAATCTATAGTTAAAAGATTAAAGGCGAATACAAACGAGAATCTTGTTAAAGGAATTAAAGATATGCGAAGAAACATTCTTGTTCTCAAGACGCCGGGTCGTCCGGCTGTTCTTATAGAAACAGGATTTATGACCAACAGAAAGGATAGACACAGACTGGTTCAGAGTAAATATCAATGGGAGATAGCCCGCGGGATAGCTGAAGGAATAAAAGATTATCTTCACTCTCTTGACAAGGTTGCGATGTATTAATCCTGTTTTTCAATAATCAGTAATCCGTCTCCTATGGGAATAATTGATGTAGTAATTCCGGGGTAAGTTTTTACATGAGAGAGGAACATTTTTAAAAGCTTTATGCTTTTCCTGTATTTAGGCGGATGGTTGTTGCAAACGTAGCCTCTGAATAAAACATTGTCAAATATTGCAATACCTCCCGGCTTTAACAAAGCTTGAATCTTATAATTCATAAAAATGTATTCTGACTTCATAGAGTCAACAAATATCATATCAAAGGTAGCTCCTTTGGACAGTAGTTCCCTTACGATATTAAAAGAGTCATCAAAAATTAGATTTACGGAGAAGCCGGCACGTTTTATAAATTCTCTGGCGACTTTTATTCTTTCTATATTGAAATCCACTGATGTAACGTGGCACTTTCCTTCTAAGGCAAAAAGCATGGAAAGTGTGCTGTATCCTATTCCTGTGCCTATTTCAAGGATATTTACAGGTTTTTTACTCCTGCAGATTATCTGAAGAAATCTGGCGGCTGATGGTAAAAGTATCGGAACTTTATTTTCAGATGCGTATTGTTCCATCTCTTTTAAGAGATGCTCTCTTTCGTTGAATTTGCTGGTAAAATCTTCTATGTCAGGTGGAATAATTTCACTGCGGTTCTGCCATCTCTCTTTTAGATAGGAGGTTTCGTGATTTTTTTCATCTCTGATACTCATTTTTACCACCGAAGCATAATAAATTTAAGTGCGTTTCGCTTTGAAGGTTTTGAAAACAGGATTCTTGAAAACCTGGAGAGAATTTTAACAGAAAAAGACATCCTTTACCATTTGGGGGATTTTACCTGGCACGGCAAAGATGGAGATGGTTTTTTGAAAAGATGGCAGGCTCTTCCTTGCAGGAAAGTTCTGGTGAAAGGAAATCACGATGAGATTCCTGCGGAAATTCTTCCTCGGTATTTTGATGAAATAGTGCCGTTTTTCAAACTTCTTGATTTTAGAGGGAAAAGGTTTTTCCTTTCTCACTATCCTGCACTTGATCTGCGGAAGAAAGAGAGATACAGAGACAGAATAGCTCGTGTTAGATGGCTGTTCAATTTTTATAGATGTGATTATCTTATTCACGGTCATGTTCACAGAAACATAGAGGGAGTACACTGCGGTTGTTTTATATGCGGAATAAAGTGTTTAAATGTTAATGTTGAATTTACGGGATATCGTCCCGTGCCGATAGAGGAGGTGATTAAGATTGGTTGATGTTTCAATTTTAAGATTAAGAGATTGTTTGTTAAATACTGTCAGACAGATTTTCAGGAAAAATGGGTTTATGGAAGTGGAAACTCCCGTTCTTGTTCCTTATGAAAATCCTGATGATAATGTTGATAATGTTGAATCTTATTTCAGAGAATTTTCTGGAAAGAAGTATCAGTTTTTTCTTCACACATCACCTGAATTTTTTATGAAAAGGTTGATATGGCACGGAGCAGATAGAATTTTTCAGATTTGCAAGGTCTTCAGAGATGGAGAGATAGGTTTCCTTCATAACGTGGAATTTACAATGGTTGAGTGGTATAGAAAGGGGGGTAGTTATTACGACGGAATGAGAGAAACTGAAGAGATAGTAAGAAAAGCCTATGAGAATGCTAAAGAAATTGGTTTTAAGCCTGATTTTTCACCTGTTTTTGAAAAAATTACAGTAGAAGAGGCGTTCAGAGAATTTGCGGGGATTGATGTCTTTGATGAAAACGAAGTGATAGCAAAGACGAAGTTTGACAATTATGAAGATGCTTTTTTCTATTTACTTGTAGATAAAGTTGAAAAAGGACTTTTGAAAATAGACAGTCCTGTTTTTCTCTATGATTACCCCGAGAAATTTTCTGCCATGGCGAAGATAGAAAATGGAAAAGCAGAGAGATTTGAACTTTACATAGGTGGTGTTGAGATTGCCAACGGGTATTCTGAGCTTACAGATTACGAATCATATATTAAGAAGTTTTTAAAGAAAGGAGGTAGAGCGGTAGATAAGGGTTTCCTTAAACTTTTGAAGGAAAAGCCTTTGCCTAAGTGTGAGGGAGTTGCTCTCGGATTTGATAGACTTTTAATGAAAGTTGCAGGGAAAGAAAGCATAAGACAGGTAATACCATTTACGGTAGAGGAACTTGTCAGGGAGGTGTCTTTTGGAAAAGCTGATTGAGAAAGCTTCTGTTTTACTTGAAGCTCTTCCTTATATTAAACGTTTTTATGGCAAAACCGTTGTTATAAAGTATGGTGGTAATGCGATGATTAAGGAAGAGCTTAAGAGGAGTTTTGCTAAAGATATTGTTCTATTAAAGTATATAGGGATAAATCCCGTTATCGTTCACGGAGGTGGGCCTCAAATAGGAGAATTTTTGAAAAGGCTAAACATTGAAACCCGTTTTGTCGGTGGAATGAGGGTTACCGATAGGGAAACCATGAATATCGTTGAAATGGTATTGGTCGGGAAGGTTAATAAGGAGATAGTGAAGCTTATAAATTCTCACGGTGGAAATGCAGTTGGACTTTCAGGAAAAGACGGTAATTTCATTGTTGCAAGAAAGATGGATTCAAAAAAATATCTTTCAGAAATAAAGTCCTCAGAGGTTGCGGATCTGGGGTTTGTTGGAGAGGTTGAAAAGGTTAATCCTGAGATAGTTTTAAAACTACTTGAGTCAAAGTTTATTCCTGTCATAGCTCCTGTCGGTGTTGGAAAAGATTTTGAGGTTTATAATATAAATGCTGATATTGTTGCCGGTGAAGTTGCTGCTGCCCTTAAGGCAGAAAAGTTAATAATGCTCACTGATATAGAAGGTATAAAAGATAAGAAAGGTAATTTGATTTCCACACTTTCCAAAGATGAAATACCGACATTGATAAATGACGGAACAATTTCAGGTGGAATGATTCCAAAAGTTAAAGCGTGCCAGATTGCATTATCGGCAGGAGTTAAAAAGGCTCACATAATAGACGGAAGGATTCTTCATGCGGTTTTGCTTGAGATATTTACGAGAGAGGGAATAGGAACGGAAATTTCATAGGGGGGCTTATGATAGCGTCTGTCTGTCCCAATCCATGTCTTGATGTTTATTACTACACAACTGTTCTGATGGAAGATGACACAAACAGGGTAGAAAATCCCTATTTAAGTCCTGGGGGTAAGGGGCTTAATGCTGCGAGGGTTATCAGCAGGCTCGGGATATCTCCTCATCTGATTACGACTATAGGTGGTTGCACAGGTGAATGTGTTATGAGGGGATTGGAGAGAGAGTCTGTTCCTTTCGAATACGTTAAGATAAAAGGTGAAACGCGGGTAAATACGATACTTGAACAAAAGGGAAAGAAAAGCCATGTTTTAATAGCCTGTAGAGGACCTATTTTGGATGAGAGGGAAGTGAAAGAACTGGAAGAGAGGATATGTAGCCATTCACCTGATTTTCTCATTCTGGGAGGGAGTGTTCCACCGGGGCTTCCTAATGACTTTTATGCAAAGATTATAAAATATTTTAAAAATAGAGGGTGTAGTGTCCTTGTCGATGCAGATGGAGAACTTTTAAGAAAAGCTATATCGGCTTCTCCTTTTGCCATAAAACCTAACAGGCATGAACTTGAACGGCTTGTAGGAAGACCTCTGTTTGATTTTAACGATATCGTAGAAGCTTGTAGAGAAGTTGTAAATAGCGGAGTGCAGATTGTTATTACCTCTCTTGGTAGATATGGAGCTGTTGCCGTAACAGAGGAAAAAGTTATAAGGGTTGTTCCTCCTGATGTTAAAGTTATTAATACTGTTGGTGCCGGTGATTCGGTTGTTGGCGGTTTTATCTACGCTCTTGATAAGGGAGAAACTCTGGCGGAGGCTGTGGCATTTGCGGTTTCCTGCGGAACGGCTACGGTGATGATGGAAGGTCCAAAATTGTGCAAACCTGATGATGTTTATGATGTCTATGAGAGAGTGGCTATTTTTTATCTGGAATAGTGGCGGGCCCGGGAGGATTCGAACCTCCGACCTACGGATTAGAAGTCCGTTGCTCTATCCAGCTGAGCTACGGGCCCCGGTAGAAGGGATGGTCGGGGCAGCCCGATTTGAACGGGCGGCCTCGTGCTCCCAAGGCACGCGCTCTAACCAAGCTGAGCTATGCCCCGAATTGACAGAGGTAAATATAGGAAATGTTCTTTCTGTTGGCAAGTCTAACAAGTCTAATTAGCTTGGAAAAATTCTCTTTCTTCACTATCTCTTTCTGATAAATGATAAACTTTCTTTATAAACTTGTAGGAGGTTGTTTATGGGAGCTGCTTTTATCTTTCCCGGACAGGGTTCTCAGTATGTTGGAATGGGAAAAGAGATCTATGATGCCTTTCCTGAAGCACGTGAAGTTTTTGAAATGGCGTCAGAAGGGGCGAAAATGGATATTGCAAAACTTTGTTTTGAATCTTCGGAAAGTGAACTGACACTTACATACAACGCTCAGCCTGCAATTTTAACCGTGAGTATGGCTGTTCTTACTGTTTTGAGGAAAAACGGATTTTCTGTAAAGCCTGAGCTTGTTGCAGGCCATTCTTTAGGTGAATTTTCTGCATGCTGTGCCGCAGATGGTTTTTCAGTTTCTGACGGAGCTTATCTTGTCAGGAAAAGGGGAGAGTTCATGCAGGAAGCTGTGCCGGAAGGAATGGGCGGCATGACTGCTGTTATTGGTCTTCCTGCTGATAAAATAGAGGAGATTTTAAAAACGGTAATTTCAGGTTTTGTTCAGATTGCGAACTATAACAGCCCTGAGCAAACGGTTATTTCCGGAGATATAAAAGCTCTTGAAGAAGCTGAGAAAAAGCTTGAAGAAACTGGAGCTAAAAGAATAGTGAGGCTTGCAGTTTCTGCTCCTTTCCACTCTGAACTTATGAAACCTGCTGCTGAAAGGTTGAAGGAAGAGATGGAAAAGATAGCTTTTAATATGCTTTCTGTTCCTCTTCTCAACAACGCTGATGTGAGTGAGTTGAAGCAACCTGATGAGGTGAAAAATTCTTTTTACAGGCAGATGTTCTCTCCTGTTAGATGGGTTGAAGATGTTAGCTATATGGAATCTAAAGGTATAGATTTGTGTTATGAGATAGGTCCAAAAAATGTTTTGAAAGGTTTGATAAGGCGAATAACAAGGAATATAAAAGTTGTTAGTGTTGAAAAGCCAAAGGATATTGAGAAATTGCTTGAAGGGTAGGATATGAAGCTAAATTTGACAGAAAAAGACGCATTGATTGTTGTTGATGTTCAAAAAGATTTCTGTCCGGGCGGTGCTCTGCCCGTTCCTTTTGGTGATAAAGTGGTAGAACCGTTGAATTTTTACATAAAGGTTTTTTCATCGTCAGGTCTTCCGATATTTGCTACGAGAGACTGGCATCCAGAGAATCACATCTCTTTCAAAAAAAACGGCGGTTTGTGGCCTGTTCATTGTCTTCAAAATAGTGAAGGTGCTGAGTTTCACGATAATCTCAGGTTACCTCCAGATACTTTCATAATAAACAAGGGGGACAGGCCTGAGCTTGAAGCCTATTCAGGTTTTCAGGGAACATTACTCGAATTTCTTTTAAAAGAGAGGGGAATAAGAAGAATTTTTGTTGGAGGTCTTGCAACTGATTATTGCGTAAAGCATACCGTCATTGGCGGGTTAAATCTTGGTTATCAGGTATTTCTTTTGTCAGATGCCGTTGCAGCTGTTAATATTAATCCTCAAGACGGTGAAGCAGCAGTTTTGGAAATGCTCGATAGAGGTGCTGTTAGTATTGTTCTGGAGGATATATATGTTTGATTATTCTATGGATAGGCTCGATAAAGATAGGATTAAAAAAGCCGCATTGGACTATTTGTTGAGTATGGAGTTTGACAGAGATACTGCTGAAATGATAGCAAATACAGGTGTTGAGAATTTGAAAGAGAATATAGAGGAATTAATTCAAACCTTAAACGGAGGAGATTTTCAGAAGGCTGCAGATGTGGCTCATACTATAAAAGGAATACTGTGGAATATGGGTTTGCAGGAAGAGGGAAGTCTGTTTAAAAAAGTGCAGCTTGCACTTCTTGATGGTGCACCTGAAGATATTTTGAAAGGTTCCCTTGTGAAAGCTCTTAATTCAATATCTAAGTAATTATTGGCGGTGGTCTGAAATCTATGTGGTCGTTTAATAGGGGATTTTCTACTATATTTTCGGCAGGGGGGTTCTCTTTTATCTTTAGAACTTCTTCTTTTGAAGATAGGAAGGCATTCACTACTTGAGGATCAAATTTTTTTCCGGCGTTTTCTCTTATGAAGTTAAAGACAGAGTGTATATCCCATCCCTTTTTGTAAGGTCTTGCTTCGCCAAGAGCGTCAAATACGTCTGCTACAGATACAATTCTGGCTTCGACGGGAATAGCTTTCCCTTTTAATTTGTAAGGATATCCGCTTCCGTCCCAGTTTTCGTGATGATAGAGAGCAATTCTTGCTGCCATTTTGAGAACTTTTACCTTGCTATTTGCAAGAAGCCTGTATCCGTAAATGGTGTGTTTTTTCATTATTTCCATCTCTTCCGGTGTTAATTTGCCCTTTTTCTTTAAAATAGAGTCAGGTATGGCAATTTTACCTATGTCGTGAAGAGGGGCTGCAAGATATATGTTTTCGCAAAAGGTATCGCTGTAACCGAGTTTTTGTGCTATTAGTTGGGAATATAATGCGACTCTTTCAATGTGATGACCGGTCATTTCATCTCTAAATTCTGCAGCCATCGAGAGTCTCAGGATGATTTCTCTGTCTCTCATTTTTATTTCTTTCAAAGAGCGGTCAATTTCATATTTGAGAAGTTGTGCTTTGTTTTTAATTAGTTTTTCTTTAAGACGAAGTCTTAAAAGGTTTCTGACTTTTGGAATAAATTCCAGTTTATCTAAAGGTTTTGTTAAAAAGTCGGTTGCTCCGAGAGCAAGCGCTTCTCTTTTTATGTTTCTTGCGTGTTCTGCCGTTACCATTATAAAAATTACCGATTCTTTGTCGGGAAGTTGCCTTACTTCCTTTAGAAGCTCTATACCGTTCATATCCGGCATTATGTAATCAGAAATTATCATGTCAACGTTGTTCTCTTCTATGTAGTCGAGGGCATCTTCTGAGCTGCGAAACGTCTTTGTTTCTATAGGCATAGGGAATTCGATGCTTTTTATCATTTCTTCCATAAAAAAGAGGAAGAAAGGTTGGTCATCTATTAGAACTATTGTCATTGTTTCCATTTGTTTCTTCCTCGACTTTCACTTTAAAAAACTTTTTGATTTGAATAACGGTAAGTCCTGCCTCTTTGGCTATCTCTTTTGCCAGCCAGTCCGGGTAGCCTTCAACGTATATAATCTTTTTGATACCTGCGTTTATAAGCATTTTTGTGCAAAGACTACACGGACAGTGTGTGCAGTAAAGAACAGCTCCTTTCGTTGATACTCCGTGTAAAGCTGCCTGTATTATTGCGTTCTGTTCCGCATGTAGTCCTCTGCACAGTTCGTGTCTTTCGCCGCTCGGAACGTTCAGTTTTTCCCTTAAACAACCCACTTCGTCAGGATGTTTTAATCCCGATGGAGCTCCATTGTAACCTGTGGCAATTATCCTTTTGTCTTTCACAAGAACCGCTCCGACTTTTCTTCTTAAACAGGTGGAACGGCTGGATACCATGTATGCTATTGATAAGAAGTAGTCGTCCCATGAAGGCCGATTCATCGTTTCACGCTTTCAGTGCAGTTTCAACTATGGATTTAAACATTCTAAAGCCGTCTGTGCTTCCCAATACTGCTTCCGATGCCCTTTCGGGGTGGGGCATGAGACCAAATACGTTTCCTCTTTTGTTGCATATCCCTGCTATGTTATTCAATGAGCCGTTAGGGTTAAATTCGTCGCTTACGATGCCTTCCGGTGAGCAGTATCTTACGACAACCTGCCCGTTTTTTTCTATGTTTTTTAGTGTTTCAGGTGTGCATGTGTAGTTACCTTCTGCGTGAGCAATAGGAATATTTATGACTTCTTCTTTCGAATAGAGTGATGTAAATGGAATTTCGTTGTTTTCCACCTTAAGGTGAACAAACTTGCAGACAAATGAGAGGTTTTTGTTGGGCATCATGGCTCCGGGAAGTAGCCCCATCTCAAGGAGTATCTGGAATCCGTTACAGATTCCCATCACAAGCCCGCCTTTTTCGGCAAATTCGTAAATAGCTTCTGATATAGGTGATAGCTTTGCCATTGCTCCGGCTCTTAAATAATCTCCGTAAGAGAATCCTCCCGGTACAATTATGCAGTCAATGTCAGAAATACTTTTCTCTTTGTGCCAGAGGTATTTAACCTCTTCCCCTAAAACTTTTTCGATAACCCATCCTATATCTTTATCGCAGTTGCTTCCCGGATATACAGGTATGCCAAATTTCATCTTTTACCTCATTGGCTATTTTCTGTAATTTCAAAGGTGTATTCTTCAATTACAGGGTTTACAAGAAATCTCTTCGCCATCTCTCTGATTTCATTTTCTACTTCCTCTTTTGAAGAAGCTTCTATTTCCATGGTTATGTATTTACCTACTCTGACATTTTTTACCTTTTCAAAACCAAGGCTGTGAGCGGCTTTCTCAACAGCAACGCCCTGAGGATCAAGGATGCCTTCTCTATAGGATATAAAAATTTTAACATTGTAATTTGCCATTTCTATCACCTCTGTTGCATAATTTCAATAGAAATTTTATCACATGGAAGGTTTGCCGTGTTTTTGAAACGGTGTGAAAGATGCCAGTTTATGAAGCCTTATTTTGCCTTTTTCGTAGGGGAAGGAATTTCAGTTACTTTTTTTCCTCTATTTGAGCCGTTTGTTAATGTAATCTGTCTTGTTGTCGTTCCTGTTCTTGTTTACAGAAAACGTTTTGAGGAGTTAGGAGTCAGGAATTTTAAGAAAGGTTTTCTTTACGGGATTTCGGCTTTTGTTTTTTTGCCTTTTATTAATCTTATATATTTTCCTGTTGCTCTCATTGATGCGTTCTCTCAGGAGTTGTTTTTTAAAGGTTTTTTCTATTCCGTATTCGAGAATGAATATATTTTCTGGAAGATTTCCAGATTGAACCTTATATCGAGTTTCCTTTACTTTCTAATTTTTTTGACTATCTCTCGTAGTCTGTTCTCTTTTTCTTACTTTTTGGTTTCTATTATTTGTGGTGTTCTCTACGAAGAAAGCGATTCCATAGTCGCTCCTTTTATGTTCCATTTGGGATTTTTCTTGAGTAAATTTTCTGGTATTTGGAGGTGATTTTTGATTCCGTTTTTAGTTGCTTTTTTTGTTTTTGCAATTGATAGGATAACTAAAATGGTTGCTTTTAAGTATTTAAAGGGTAAAGTTATCGCTGTCATTCCCGGTTTTTTCAATCTGGTGCTGGCACAAAACAGAGGTGCGGCTTTTAGTATTTTTTCTTCTACGTCAGGGTGGGGAAGGTTTATAATGCTCATAGGTTTTCCGATAGTTATCGTTATTTTTATAATGTATCTGCTTTTGACGAAAAGAGAGTATTCTTTATATCTTAAAATTGCTCTTGCTCTTATTCTTGGTGGGGCTTTGGGGAATCTTTATGATAGAATTGTTTATGGAACGGTAGTTGATTTTCTGGATTTTTATTTTGGAAAATATCACTGGCCTACTTTTAATGTTGCTGATATAGCTGTATTTCTGGGAACGGTAATGTTGATTCTGAACGTTTCAAGGGAAAAAAAGGCAGAAGCTTGATGTGATACAATATTCTCTCCTTCCGTTTCACAAAATTTCACTTTCAGGAGGCGAAAATTGGAAAGAAAAAAAATAACAATAGTCGGAGCCGGAAACATAGGAGCTACTCTTGCACTTCTGCTCGCAAGAAGGGAGGTTGCTGATGTCTATCTTATTGATATTGATGAAGGAATTGCAAAAGGAAAAGCCCTTGATATTATGGAAGCATCTCCGATTTTAGGTTTTAACTCAAGGGTTGTTGGAACGGGAAATTATGAAGATACTGCCAACTCTGATCTTGTTGTTATAACAGCAGGCTTTCCGAGAAAGCCCGGTATGAGCAGAGACGACCTTTTGTTTAAAAACTTTGAAGTTGTTAAGAGTGTAACTGAGCAGATTAAAAAGTATTCACCTGAGACTTTCATTATCGTTGTTACTAATCCTCTTGATGCCATGACATACACTGCTCTTAAAGTTTCTGGATTTCCTTCCCACAGGGTCATGGGAATGGCAGGTGCCCTTGACGCTGCCCGATTTGCTTATTTCCTTTCGGAAAAAACGGGGATTTCTGTTGAAAACATAAGGGCGTTCGTTATAGGAAGTCACGGTGATGATATGGTTCCTCTTAAAAGATATACGACTGTAAGCGGTATCCCGGTTAAGTATTTTCTTTCTGATGAGGAACTTGAGGAGCTTGTAAATAGAACGAGATTTGCCGGTGGAGAAATAGTTTCTCTGCTTAAAAGAGGAAGTGCTTTTTACGCACCAGCTGCTTCAATTCTTGATATGGCTGTATCTATTCTCTGGAATAAAAGAAAAATCATTTCCTGCAGTGTTTATCTTGAAGGAGATGCAGGGAAGTATTATGGAGCTGAAGGGCTTTGTGTTGGCGTGCCTGTTGTTCTTGGAAAAAACGGTATAGAAAGAGTTGTAAAATTAGAGCTTTCCGATTATGAATGGGCGCAGTGGAGAAAGTCAGTTGAATCTGTTAAGAATCTTGTTGAAAAACTTCCTCTTTAGGAGATAAGAGATGAGAGAGATTCATGTTAATAAAATAAGGGAGGCTGTTAAAAATTTATGTATGGATGTTAACTACTATCTTCCTGAAGATGTTCTTGCCTCTTTTGATAGAGGGATAGAAAAGGAAAAGTCTCCGGTAGGCAGGAATGTTTTTGAGATTTTGAAGGAGAATGCTGCCATAGCCTCGGAGAAAAAGATTCCCTACTGCCAGGATACCGGATTTGCTGTTCTTTTTGTTGAGTTAGGACAGAATGTCAGGATTGTTGGTGGTGATATAAACGAGGCGATAAAAGAAGGAGTTGCCGAGGGTTATACAGAGGGATATTTGAGAAAATCCATAGTTACAGATCCCCTGTTTGACAGGAAAAATACCGGGGATAATACACCTCCGATTATTCATTACTCAATTGTGCCCGGAGATAAATTGAAAATTAAAATGGCTGCTAAAGGTGGTGGAAGCGAGAACATGAGCCGTCTCGCCATGTTAAAGCCGGCTGATGGTGTTGAAGGTGTTAAAAAGTTTGTTCTTGAGACAGTTAGTGAAGCAGGTCCAAATCCGTGTCCTCCTATTATTGTGGGAGTTGGAGTCGGTGGAACCTTTGAGAAAGTCGCTTATCTTGCCAAAAAGTCTCTCATGAGGCCAATAGGAGACAGAAATCCCGATCCAAGATATGCAGCGTTAGAGGAAGAGCTCCTGGAAAAAATAAATAAGCTTGGAATTGGTCCTGCCGGATTCGGGGGAACTGTTACAGCTCTTGATGTTAAAATTGAGTGGTATCCCTGTCATATAGCCTCCCTTCCTGTTGCGGTGAATATTCAGTGTCACGCTTCAAGACATAAAGAAGTAGAACTATGAAATTGAGCGGGGAATCCCCCGCTTGTCCCCTTTTAACTCCTGCCTTGTGGTTAATATTAAGTTATAATTTTTTCTAAGGGTTTTTCTAATTTGATTACTGGAGGATAGGAATGATAAAACTTTCAAAACGTGTTGTTAATATGAATCCTTCTCCTACCATGGCAATTACTGCCAAGGCAAAAGAGATGAGGAGAAAAGGTATTGATGTTGTAGGATTTGGTGCAGGAGAACCGGATTTTGATACGCCTCCTCACATAAAGGAAGCTGCGATAAGGGCTATGGAAGAGGGTTTTACAAGATATACTCCTGCTGCCGGGATTCCGGAA
This sequence comes from Desulfurobacterium indicum, assembly GCF_001968985.1. Taxonomy (NCBI): domain Bacteria; kingdom Pseudomonadati; phylum Aquificota; class Aquificia; order Desulfurobacteriales; family Desulfurobacteriaceae; genus Desulfurobacterium; species Desulfurobacterium indicum. The sequence goes on from NZ_MOEN01000012.1 coordinate 17,530, forward strand.
CTAAGGGAGGCTGTTGCCGAGAAGTTAAAAAGAGAGAACGGGATAGATTATTCGCCATCTCATGTTGTAATAACGGACGGTGCAAAATTTGCCCTGTTTTCACTTATGCTTTCTGTGATAGAAGAGGGTGATGAGGTTGTGATTCCTGCTCCTTATTGGGTGACATATCCGGAACAGGTTAAATTTGCAGGTGGAACACCTGTTTTTGTTGAAACATCTGAGGAAAACGGGTTTGTCCTTACGGTTGACCTTTTGGAAAAAGTTGTAACCGATAAAACGAAACTTCTTATTCTCTGTTCTCCGAGTAATCCGACAGGTGCTGTTATCCCTGCAAAAGAGTTAGAAAAAATAGGAAAATTTTGTGCCGAAAGGGGTATTTTGATAGCTTCCGATGAATGTTATGAAAAACTTTTGTATGATGGAGAAAAGCACGTAAGTATTGCTTCTATTTCTCCTGAAATCAGACAGGTTACCATTACAATAAATGCTCTTTCAAAGGCTTATTCAATGACCGGCTGGAGAGTCGGTTATGCCGCAGGTCCTGAAGAAATTATTTCTTCAATGATAAAGATAAACTCTCAGTCCATTTCTAACGTTAATGCAATTGCTCAGAAAGCTGGAGTTGCTGCTTTGACGGGTCCTCAGGCTTTTCTTGGTGATTGGCTTAAAGCTTTTGATGAAAGAAGGCGTTACATGGTTGAGAAGTTAAATTCTATTCCCGGTGTTACGTGCACGATACCAAAAGGGGCTTTTTATGCCTTTCCGAATGTTAAGACAGTGATCGAAAAAGGCGGTTTCAAGGATGATTTTGAGTTTGCAGATTTTCTCCTTGAGAATGCGAAAATAGCGGCTGTTCCGGGATCTGCCTTCGGTTATCCCGGTTATATGAGATTTTCTTACGCTACTTCTATGGAGAATATCAAAAAAGGTCTTGATAGGTTTGAAGTTGCCGTTAAGGCCATAATGGAGAAATGATGAAGGATTATAGAAGTTCACCTTTGTATGTTGCTACCTATGCGGTTTTGACGTTGCTTTATTTTGTTTTTTTAGGTTCTGTTGCGGTTAAGTATGGCGTGAATATTAACTTCTTTGTTCTTGCAATTCTGGTTATTCCCGTTCTTCTTAGATTGGTTGCTCTTTTGAAGAGAAAAGTTGTAGTTTCCGATGATGGGATAGAAATAAGGGATCTTTTTAAAAGCGGTTTCGTTAAATGGGACGATATAGAGTCTGTCGGCTTTTCATCTCGCCGGCGGACGTTTCTATTTATTGTTACGAAGGATAAAAACGGCTATTTGATAGATGATTCCGTTGAAAATTTTAAAGAACTTCTTGAAGAAATCGGGAAGCGGGTTGATAGGAATAAATTGCCAGAGAACTGGCAAGATATAGTTAACAGTTATAAGCCGTCATATGGCGGCATAGCACTTGTTGTTCTTGCTGTTCTTGTTATTGGGTATGTTATTCTTAAATCTCTTTCGGGTTGAGTGTGTTTGACATTAAGGAACTTGATAGGACAACTTTTTTAAAAGAATCGCTTGTTATATATCAGAAGAGGAAGGGATTCCGTTTTGGGACAGACACCTTTTTGCTTGCCGATTTTGTTCGTTGTCAGTCAGGAGAGCATTTCATAGATCTTGGGACCGGTAGTGGCGTTATTCCTTTGCTTCTCCTTGAGAAGTATGAAAATGTTACAGGTGCTGCGATTGATGTTGTTAAAGAGTGTGTTGAGTTAGCCAGACTTAATGCAGAAGTTAACGGTTTTTCAGATAGACTTGATGTGTTTTGTATAAATGTTAAGAATGTGAGGAGCTGCTTTCCATCAGAAAAGTTTGATGTCGTTGTTACCAATCCTCCGTTTAAGGAGGTAAAAAGAGGATTAATAAATCCTGATAACTATAAAGCCATAGCAAGGCATGAGATAGAAGGAACGTTAAAAGATTTTATAGAGGCTGCGGCTTATCTTTTAAGGTGGAAAGGCCGTTTTTATCTTGTTTGTCCTGTTGAAAGATTTGTTGATACTATTTTTTTCTGTCGCAGTAAGAATCTTGAACCGAAAAGGCTTCGATTTATTCAACCTTCCCGTGATGAGAAGGCGAATCTGTTTCTTTTGGAAGCAAGAAAAGGGGGAGGAAAAGGGATAGAAGTTCTCCCTTCTCTTATCATCTATGAAGACAAGAAAAATAGGGTTTATACTCCGGAGATGAGAAGGAAATACGAGGCTTTCTTTGAAGATAAGTAGACACACCCTTTTAATTATTTTTCTCTTTTTTTTAGCACTTTCTTTAAAAATCAAGAGTATGTTTTTATTGCCGTTTTTGGCGGTTGTATTTTTACTTTATCTTGTGAAATATGGAATAAGAGATCTTGTTTTTTCAGCTCTTATTGTTGTTTTATTGGTTTCTCTTCTCTCTGTGTTTTCATCTTCTTCTATTTCTGAAGTAAAGTGGATTTTCGAAACGGATGAAGGAAGAGTTGCCCTTTTAACCGATGGAAGGTATGTTTCTGTTTCGGACGATGTTTCTGTTGGAGATGTCGTATCTGATGATGGTATGCTTGTTGAAAAAGGTGGGTTACTTTCATTGCCGGATAGAGTGAGATTTGCACTCTCTGAAAAGGTGGAATCTTCAATTGATTATCCTTTTTCATCTCTTGTGGAAGCTGTAACATTGGGGGTAAGGTATAACCTTCCTCAGAGTGTCAAAGCCTACATGGCACTGGCTGGTGTGTATCCGTTCCTTGCAATATCGGGTCTTCACGTTGCGGTTATTTTTGGTTTTATATCAGTTGTTATGAAGCTTTTCAGGATTTTTTCGCTTAAGAGGGCACTTTTTATTCTTACGGTTTTAATGCCATTTACAGGGTTTCCGGTTTCGGTAATAAGAGCTTATATCTTTATTGTGATTGCAGTTTTTTTGAAGATTCACGGTAGGAGAGTCGATTACATATACATTACCGTTTTAACTGCCTTTTTGATGTCTCTTATTTTTTCTGTTTCTTCCGGTTTTATACTTTCTTTTTTAGGTGCTTTGGGTATTTTTGCAGCTATGGAAACAGATGGTTTTAAAAGAAAGCTTTTCTTAATTCTATTTCCTTTCTTTTTTACGCTTCCTTATGTTGTTTTTAGATTTGGGACGGTAAATTTGTTTTCGCCACTTTTTATGGTGCTGTTAACACCTCTGTTTACTCTTTTCCTTTTCTTATGCTTTTTATCCGAAATTACATATTTTAAATTAAATTTATTTGTGGTTGCTACGGAAAAAGTCAGCGGATATTTAATTTTATTTATTAAATGGCTTTTTGGAATTTTGCATTTTGGCATTATTCATGTTTATTTGTCTTTATTCGAGATTTTTGTGCTAACTTTTCTTGTATTTGTTGTTTTAATTCTTAAGATAAACAGAAGTTATCTTTTGGTGGTTTTTTCTATTTTTACTGTTTTGCTTCTTTTTAACCGTTCTTATGTTTACAATGAGACAAAAAGGATTTCAGGGAGAAAGCTTAACAGTGCTTATTTTTTATCGGGAGAAGGACAGAAGTATAAGGATTCTACGCTTGTAACGGATTATGTTTTTCCTTATAGCAGGAGAATATTAAAGTTTAACGGTGTTGCAGTTAAGCAAAGTGTAAAATAGCCTTTACAAAAATCAGGAGGTTATTATGGAGAAACTTTTCCCTTTTATAGAATATAGAGGAAGAAAACTTTTTGTTGAAGATGTTGATGTTCAGGCAATAGCTAAAAGGATTGGAACTCCCGTTTACGTTTACAGTAAGGCTGCGTTTTCTTACTGGTTTAACGAGTTTGATTCTGCTTTTAACGATGTTGAACATTTAACAGCTTTTGCCGTTAAATCGTGTTCTAACATAGCTATTCTTAGGCTGCTTGCCGAGATGGGAGCTGGTGCCGATACCGTGTCTGCCGGAGAGATATTTCGTGCAATCAATGCTGGAATTGCTCCTGAAAAGATTGTATTTGCGGGAGTTGGCAAAAGAAAAGATGAGATGGAATATGCACTTTCCCACGGAATACTTATGTTTAATGTGGAATCTCGCCAGGAACTGGAAACACTAAATAAGGTTGCGGAAAAGCTGAGAAAGAGAGCCAGGATAGCTATCAGGGTTAATCCGGATGTTGATCCTAAAACCCATCCTTATATATCAACTGGTTTGAGAACAAGCAAATTTGGTATTGATTATGATGAAGCATTTGATGTTTATATGAAAGCTAAGGAGATGGAATGGGTGGAACCTATTGGAATCCATTTTCACATAGGTTCTCAGATACTTGATGTTTCTCCGTTTGAAGAAGCATCGGCAAAGGTTGCAGATCTGGTTAAAGCTTTAAGAGATAAAGGGCTTGATATTGAGTATTTTGATGCAGGTGGCGGACTTGGAATAAACTACCATCCTGAAGAGAATCCGCCTTCTTCTTCTTCTCTTGCTGAGCGGATTGTTCCTTTCGTTAAAGAGCTTGACTGTAAGTTGATACTGGAGCCGGGAAGGCGCATATCCGGCAATTCAGGTTTTCTTCTTACAGAGGTTTTGTATATTAAAAGGAAAGAAGGTAAAATCTTTTATATTGTTGATGCTGCAATGAACGATTGTATGAGGCCGTCTCTTTATGATGCGTACCATCATATTGTTCCTGCTGAGAAAAAGGAAAATATTGAGATTGTTGATGTCGTTGGCCCTGTATGTGAAACTGGAGATATTCTTGCTAAAGAGAGAGAATTGGGAAAATGTGAGCAGGGAGACATTCTGGCTGTTTTAAGTGCCGGAGCTTACGGATTTTCAATGTCTTCAAATTACAACTCCAGAGTCAGACCGGCCGAAATACTTGTTTCAGGTTCAAAATTTGAAGTGATAAGAGAGAGAGAAACATTCGGTAGTCTTATAGAAGGAGAAAAAATTGTTTAAAAGTCGTATTTGCAGTTGACATTACAGGTGCTTAAGCTTATATTATTCCACGCTAACCGTGGGCCGCTAGCTCAGTTGGTAGAGCAACGGACTTTTAATCCGTAGGTCCCAGGTTCGAGTCCTGGGCGGCTCACCATTTAAGCGTCCCCATCGTCTAGCCCGGCCTAGGACACCGGCCTTTCACGCCGGCGACGGGGGTTCGAATCCCCCTGGGGACGCCAAATATATTGTATAATGGCTGGATCTATTTTGTAGATTCGGGGCCGTAGCTCAGCTGGGAGAGCGTCAGGCTGGCAGTCTGAAGGTCGTGGGTTCGAATCCCACCGGCTCCACCAGTGAATGAGGGCCTGTAGCTCAGTTGGTTAGAGCATCCGGCTCATAACCGGACGGTCGGAGGTTCGAGTCCTCCCAGGCCCACCATCTATCTTCCCATATTTTCCATAAAACTTCTTCATAAAACCTCCAATATTAGCTATTGATATATACCTTATATTATGTCGGGAGAGGTAGGCCGGAGAGTCGCTTCCCTTTTGGGGAGAGGAAAGTCCGGGCTCCACAGGGCAGGGAGCTGGCGTTGAGCCAGGCAGGGGAAACTCTGCGGAGAGGGCCACAGAAAACAGACCGCCCCTTAAAGGGGTAAGGGTGAAAAGGTGGTGTAAGAGACCACCGCCTCTTTCCGCGAGGAGAGAGGGCATGGTAACCCCCTCCCGGAGCAAGGCTAAATAGGTCGGCGCTTGAGGGTTGCCCGCCCGATGCCGACGGGTAAGCCGCTTAGATAAATGGCTCTCTAAAACAGAACCCGGCTTACGGGCCTGCCTACTCCCATCTTTTACCGATTTTGATATCAACTTTAAGTGGAACGTCTAAGCTGACGATGTTTTCCATTATTTCTTTTACTTTTTCTTTTGTTTTTTCTGCTTTTTCTTCCAGAGTTTCCATAACTATCTCATCATGAACCTGGAGGGTCAAAAATGTCTCTTCTTTTTTGAATTCTTTAAAGAGTTCTATCATTGCCATTTTCATTATGTCAGCAGCTGTTCCCTGAATAATGGCGTTGAAAGCTGCTCTTTCCCCAAAATGTCTTAAATTTTTGTTTTTCGCTCTCAGTTCCGGAACAGGTCTTTTTCTGCCGAAAAGTGTTTTAACGTATCCCTTTTCATAGGCTTCCGACAAAGTTTTTTCAATAAACTCTTTTACCGTGGGAAACTTTGAGAAGTAACTTTCTATGTAATTCTTAGCTTCATTGAAACTAATTCCTAATCTTTGAGATAGACCTTGCGGACTCATTCCGTAGATTATGCCGAAGTTGACCATTTTTGCTACTTTTCTTATTTCGGGGGATACGTCTTCAGGTTCAGTTCCAAACAGAATTGATGCTGTTTCTGTATGGATATCCCTGTTATTTTTATAAGCATCGATTAACCTTTCATCTCCTGATAGGTGAGCAAGGACTCTTAACTCTATTTGTGAGTAATCTGCCCAGATAAGGTTGTATCTTTCTGGAGCAATTATGGCATTTCTTATCTGTCTGGATATTTCATCGGAAACGGGAAGATTTTGTAGGTTTGGTTCTGCACTTGATAATCTACCGGTTGCGGTTCCTGTCTGTATAAAGTTTGTATGAACTCTTCCTCCTTCATCCATATGTTTTGCTATGCCGTCTATGAAAGTTCCCAGAAGTTTGGAATATTTTCTGTATTCCAGTATAAGCTCTGCGATTTCATATCCGTTGAGTGCAAGTGTTGTAAGAACTTCAACGTTTGTAGAATATCCGGTGCGTGTTTTTTTCACAGGTTTTATCTTTAATTTTTCGAATAGGATTTTTGACAGTTGTTTCGGAGAATTTAGGTTAAAACTCTCTCCCGCTATTGAGAATATCTTATCTTCCAGTTGTTGCATCTTCTGCAGGAAGTTGTCTTTCAAGTTGTTCATATATATTCTGTCAAACAGAACACCTCTTTTCTCCATGTAGTATAGAACTTCTATTAAGGGATGTTCTATCTTTTCGTAAAGCTTAAGAAGATTTTCTTTTTTGAGCTTTTCTTCTATCTTTTTTCCGACATCTATAACGTGATGGGCATATTTTTCAATAGGTTCTATTTCTACGGTTTCCAGATATTTCTTCATAATTGTGGCTGGAGAGTAATCTTTTTGGATGGAATTTAGCAAGTATTCTCCTATGGATATGTCAAAAAACTGTTTGTGCTTATCTGATATTCCAGTTTTGTGGTATAGATTTTTCAGATTAAAAGTGTAAATTTTCCCGCTTTTTTTATATATTTCTTTTAGTGTTTGAGGATCTATTACGCTGTAATGTTTTTCCGCTGAAGCGAAGATGTTGTTGCTCATTATCACTGCGCATTCTTTCCTTGAAAACAGATCATCGGATTTGAGGCTTTCTAAAAAATTTTCTGTATCGATTTCTTTTGCCTCTTCAAGTTTCCTTCCTCGAAATTCAAGATTAGGGAACAGTTCTTTTATCTCTTTTGTTAGTGATTTCATCTCGAGTTTTTTAAGAAGTTCTGACAGACATTCTGCGTCGGGCTCCTTGAGTTTAAGGTCTTCTGGTTTTACATCTATCGGAACGTTTCTGTCTATTGTTGCAAGTTTTTTGCTCATAAATGCCTGTTCTCTGTAATCTTCAAGAAGTTTTTTTCTTTTCGGAGAAAGATTTGCCAGGTTTTTATAAAGATTTTCAAGAGAGCCGAATTCCTGTATGAGTTTTGTTGCTGTTTTTTCTCCAATTCCGGGAACGCCAGGTATGTTATCGCTGGTATCTCCTGCCAGTCCGAATATGTCCGGAATTTGCTTCGGATCATATCCGAATTTTTCTTTGAAGAGTTCGAGTGTGTAGAGAGTTTCTGTTTTTTTTTGTGGCGAGATTGATAAAACGTGGATATTTTCCTCTATTAGCTGTCGTATGTCTTTATCAGGTGAAACAATAATGACTTCGTATCCTTCTTTGGAAAGTTTTTTCCCTAACGTTCCTAAAATATCGTCTGCTTCGTATCCTTCCTTTTCAATTACGGGGATTCCAAGACATTCGAGAAATTTTTTTATGTAAGGGAGTTGAACTTTAAAATCGTCTGGAGCTGGTTTCCTGTTTGCCTTGTATTCTGCCGATATTTTTTCTCTAAAGGTTTTTCTGCTTACATCAAATGCAACGGCAGCATATTCTGGTTTCATTTCTTTGAAAAGTTTGAGGAACATTCTGGCAAATCCGTAAATGGCGTTTGTTGGGAATCCGTAAGAGGTAGTTAAACCTCTTATTGCATAAAAAGCTCTGTATGCAAAACTTGTTCCGTCAAATAGGTAGACTTTTCCTTCTGGCATTTCTCACTCCAGACTATTCTGGCTGATTCTTTTTGAATTCTCTGTTTACCAGATTTTCAGCTTTTTTTTTAAATTTTTCTGCTTTTTCAAACTGCTTTTTTCCCTCTAATACTTCCGCTATGGCAAAGTAGATGTCAGCTGCTTCTATGTATCTGCCTTCTTTTTCAAGTGCCAAAGCGTAAAGCTCCTGGGCTTTTATGTCTTCAGGATATCTGGCAAGATAAGGAACAACGATCTCTTTGACAAGAGCAGTATTACCTTTTTTAAGTGCATTGGTCAAAAGTTCATACATGTCTCTGGCTTCTTTCAGGGTTCTTTTCCTTCTTAAAAAGAGATTAAGAATTAAAAATCCGCCTGAAATTGCTGCTGCCAGAGCAGCAATTATGATGTAGGTTGACAATGTTTTCTTCTCTTTAGTTGTTTGAGGTGTTTGCGTTTTTGTTGTGGGTTTGTTTGTTTTAGGTATAAAAGGTGCTGGTTTTGCTTTGTTTTGAGTAACGTTCTCTGTTCTATTTTCGAGAATCTTTTCTATGTTTGCCTTTTTTGTAGGTTTAATTTCTGTTTCAAAATGTAGATATTTAATGGAATTTTCTTTTTCTGTTGCATTTTTGTATCCTTTTACGAGAAAAGCCCTTACTGAATATGTCCCATTTTCTTCATATAGAAAAGCTTCTTTTTTGATCTCATCCGGTAGTCCTTTGAAAAATTTTATTGCTTTTTCCCTGTTGTCTGTTTTGTATAGTGATACGGAAAAGGCTTCATTTTCTGCATTAATTTTTTCTTTATTGGATTCTGTTGTTGCATTTTCAGATTTAATAGTTTCATTATTTGATATTGGGTTCTTCTTTTCTGGTGTTTTGATCTTTTCAGTTTGGAGTGTTGAAGGATATATGCTTGTTTTTAAAATTTTATCGTCAACTTTTGTGATGAAGGCACCTTTGAAGCTTTTTCTTATCTTGTTTTTAATAAGGAATTTTTTAGCTTCTCCGTAAGTGCTGAAAAGGCCTATTCTCACTTTATAGTAGCCATCAACAATGTCTATTCTTGCTTTCGGATATTTTTCAACTTCTTTTAAAATTTCATAGGCTGTCTGCATGCTTTTTCTCGCGGATAGTTGAATGGAATAAAAGACTTTTGCGAAAGCAGATATAGGTAAAATTATAGTGGCTATGAAGATTATCCAGAAACTTCTCACTTATTCTTCCCCCTTCCTCTCTTTTTTGAGAGTTTTTACTTCTACCTCCAGAGAGTGAATAATGTCAAGCATTTGTCTTAAAGATTCCATTACAGGGTCCGGTAATTGTCCGTGTTCCAGGTCTACACGGGTTGTTCTTATACCGTCTCTCTTAACTATTTTACCAGGAATTCCAACAACTGTTGAGTTTGGAGGAACGTCCCTTACAACGACAGAGTTGGCTCCTATTTTGCAATTATCTCCTATTTTTATCGGTCCTAATATTTTTGCTCCTGCACCGATTACGACGTTATTGCCTATTGTGGGATGCCTTTTTCCTTTATGAGTGCTTGTTCCTCCCAGTGTAACTTGGTGATATATGGTTACATCGTTTCCTATTTCGGTAGTTTCTCCAATTACAACACCCATGCCGTGATCTATGAAAAATCGTCTTCCTATTTGTGCTCCAGGATGTATTTCTATTCCGGTGAACCATCGAGAGAAGTGGGATATCATTCTGGCAAGGAGTTTCAGGTTTTTTTTCCATAAAAAGTGGGCTATTCTGTGTAGCCATATTGCATGAAGTCCCGGGTAGCAGGTTATTACTTCGAAAACATTTCTCGCTGCTGGGTCTCTTTCAAAAACGACCGATATGTCTTCACGAATTCTTTTAAACATTTAAGCGGTACTCCTAGAAGAAAAACGGTAGTGAGATTGTAACACGAAAAGATTATATATCAATGTTGATACTGTGCAAAGAAAAGGTATTGATTGATGAGTGCCGGGGAAATTTTCCCCGGCATATGGATTATTTCCAGTTGGTAATTTTTTCGAGGTTGATGTAGTTGAGCTTCCCGCCTTTTGCTCTGAAAGCTTTGAGTTTCTGAAGTAGAACTTTTTCTTTTGCAAACTCTGCCTTGAGAACGTCGTCCGGCTTGTTGTTGTCCTTGCAGGCAGGGTCGTGAGGTGTAATGTGACATGTGAGACAGTTTGGATACTTCTCGGCAATAGCCTTTCCGTGAGGATATTCGCCGTGACAATCCTGACATCTCGGGATAAATCCGTGCCTGTTGTGGTGACAGGCAACACATGCCACTTTGCTGTGCTTTGTAGTTGATGTTTCGAGGTTGTGTGCAACATAGCCGTGACAAGCTGCACATTGGGAATTTGGTGTATTCTTGCTGTAAGTAATGTTGACCGGATAGTGTGGGTTGTGGTGACAAGCAAAGCAGTCGTTGTTTGTTTGCTCCGGTCTGTGTGGAAGGTGGCATTCGAGACACTGTGGAATGTATCCGTGTGTGCTGTGGTGACATGCAGCACAGCCGATTTGCGTGTGCTTGGTTGGTTTTTCCTGCATAAGGTCATAGATAGGACCGTGACATACCTGACAGTTCTTGGCAACGAAGTTTTCAGGTTGTCCTGTGCCAGGATATTTCTTACCGCCGACATAACCTGTAAACGGTGTTGTAACAGGCATTGGCTTTTTGATAGCGTGTGGATCTGTGTGACACTTCATACAATCTGGGAGAGAAGGTCCGTGGTAGAGTCCGTGGCACCTTGTACATTTAGGCATCAGTTCTTCCCAACCTTTGATGCCTTTTTTAGGACTCCACTCGTGGAATCTTTCGTGACAAATTGTACAGCTAAACTGGTGCCTTCCACCCTCTTTCTGCATCGCCTTATAGATGCTGTAGTGACAGGCGCCACAATCGGCTGGCTTAAGCGGTTGAACCGGTTTAGTAAATAAAGCCTTCTCTTCCGGACCTATTTTCGGAAGATTTCCTCCGTTTGTAAGGGAGGGTGGGCAGTTTGTAAGGGTTACACCGTAAGCCGTTGTAGCACCCATCAGCGCAGAGCAGAGGATGAGTGCCTTTAATTTCCCTCTCATTATTAACAACCCTCCTGCTTTGGGATTTTCAACTTTACATCTAATAATAACAGAGAGACTATGTACTGTCAACAATATTCCAAATCTGCTCAAAATCTTTTGTAAAAAATCTTTTAACTATTGTGAAAGCCCGTATTTGGATAATCTATAACGAAATTCTCTGAATGTAAGTCCTAAAAGTGATGCTGCTTCTTTTTTCTTTCCTCCAGTTTTTTCCAGGGCTTTTAGCAGGTATTCTTTTTCCAGTTCTTCGAGAATGTTTTTTAAATTAACTCCTTCGTCCGGGATTATGATTTCTGTGTGGGGGTTTTTTTCTTCACCTGTTATGGGGAGAGAAAGAATATCTTTATCGGATAAAATTATTGCTTTTTCAACAAGATTTCTTAATTCCCTGACGTTTCCTTTTAACGGTAGTGACATAACGTAATTTATGAAGTCCGATGATATAGATCCGAACTTTTTTCCGTATTTTTTAGACAGTTTTTTGGCAAAGTATTCTATGAGTGGAGGAATATCTTCTTTCCTTTCCCTTAGAGGGGGTAGGTTAATGGTAATGGTTGATAATCTGTAAAAGAGATCTTCTCTGAATAAGCCTTTACTTATTTTTTCTTCAAGGTTACTGTTTGTTGCGGCTATTACTCTTACGTCAACTTCTTTTTCTTCAATCCCTCCTATTGGTCTTATCTTTTTCTCTTCTAAAAATCTCAAAAGTTTTGCCTGTAAAGGTAGAGGCATATCGCCTATTTCGTCCAGAAATAAAGTTCCTCCGTTTGCCTCTTCTATAAGCCCTTTTTTGTTTCTCGTTGCTCCTGTGAATGCACCTTTTTTGTAACCAAATAGCTCACTTTCAAGAAGTTCTGATGGAAGTGATGCACAGTTTATTGCCACAAACGGAGCGGTTTTTCTGTTGCTCAGGTTATGGATTGTTCTTGCCACTACTTCTTTTCCCGTGCCGCTTTCACCTGTAATGAGAACGTTTGTATCATAAGGGGCTATTTTTTTTATAAATTCTTTTATTTTTTTTATTTTCGGCGATTCTCCTATAAAATCTTTGTAGGTGTCTTCGTATTCTTCTACTTTTTTTTCAAGTTCGATTTTTTTCTTAACATTTCGGAAGATGAGTCTGAGTTCCGAGATATCAAACGGTTTTGCTACGTAGTCAAAAGCTCCGAGTTTTATTGCTTCTTTTGCCGTTTCAGATGATGCAAAGGCAGTTATTATGATTACTTCTGTTTTTAATTGTTTTTCCCTTACTTTTTTTAGAACTTCCATTCCAGAACCGTCCGGAAGTCTCAGGTCAAGTAGAATTAAATCGTAATCGTGGTTTTCCAGTTTTTTCAGACTTTCTTCTACATTTGCGGCTTCTTCTGTTTCGAAATCAAACTCTTCAAGCATCATTCCAAGAATATCTCTTATACTTTTTTCATCGTCAACTATTAGCGCTTTCATTTTGTTCCTCTTTGTTTTCCAGCGGTATTTCGAAACAAAATTTACATCCTCCGTATATAGAAGATGTAACTGTTAGCCTGCCTCCCAATTCTATTGCTACCCTTTTGGCGATGGCAAGTCCCAGTCCTGTTCCGTCCTTTTTCTTGGTGAAAAACGGTTCGAAAATTTTTTCTTTGGAATCGCTGTCTATTCCAGGACCGTCGTCTTCAATACATATTTTCAGGATTTTTTTCTCATAGGATATGGATATGATTACCAGATTTTTTGACCATTCGAAAGCGTTTTTAACGATGTTTGATATGGCTGAGTAGAGAGATTTGTAGGGAACCGTTATTGTGAACTTTTTGTCTGGCATTATCAGTTTCAATTTTTTTTCAGGGTATATGTATCTGATAGATTCGACAATTTGTTTTACCATTTCTTTTATGTTAACTTCCGTTTTCTGAACGTCAAGAGGTCTTGATAACATCAGAAAATCGTTGATTATAGAGGATAGCCTTTCGGTTTCTCTTTTAAGCAGGTCAAGAAGTTTTTTGTTGCATGTTTCTGATTCTGCCATCAGATCAACGGCAGCTTTTATAGAAGCGAGCGGGTTTTTGATTTCATGGGCAAGGTCGGCACTGATCCTGTATAGTCGTTTAAAGACTTCATTTTTCTTTTTTTCTTCTTCAAGTTGGGCAATGTATATTGTTTGATTTATCATTTTCTTTGCGAAAGTTTTTCCTGCTACATATATTGCGAAGAAGGCGACGCCGTTTAGAAAAAGCTTTATTGTCAAATCCTGAAATGTATACATTTTGGTTGTGTATAACGTTATTCCATATGTTATTAGAGAGATTATCGGAAACAGAACGGTCAAAGGTGATTCCAAGAAGAAAGAGGCAAAGAATATAGGAAAAAGATATAAAATGGCTATATAGTCCCAGTATAGGATGTTACTTTTTATTAGAGCAGAAATAAAGATGATGTCAAGTAAAAAATCATAAGGGTTTTCTTTCTTGTAGAACAGAGATAGGAGAGATACCATGGAATAGAGGAATATAACGCCTAAGGAATAAACATTGTAAATGACAATTCCCTCTCTCCAGAGAGAGAGGGAAATAAGTATAAGAAAAAGCGAAGATGAGAATATGAAACGTGAAACCTTATAATAGAGAAAAAAGTCTTTCCAGAATGCCAGTTTTTTAGAGTTTTTCTTCAAGACTCTGCTCATATACGGTTTGTGCTTCTGTTATAGGTATATCAATGATCTCTTTGTTTTTGTGGAGTATTCTGCCGTTTTGTCCTCCGGTTTTACCTATTACCTTTGCAGGTATGGTTTTCTTTTTGAAAAATTCAAGTGCTTCATCTACATATTCAGGGGAAACGGTGATTATGATTCTGCTCTGTTCTTCACCAAACAGCAGAAAGTCTGTTCGTATGTCGTCTTCAAGGTTTACTTCAAATCCGATCTTATTGCCAAAGGCGGACTCAAACAGTGTTACTGCAAGACCACCTTCAGATATATCGTGAGCGCTTTTAATAAAACCTTTAGATATTGCTTCTACGAGACTTTTTTGAAGATTCTTTTCAAATGTCAGGTCTATTGTTCGGCCGGGTCCCTTTATTTTTCCTTCTATCAGCTTCTGGTATTCACTTCCGGAGATGTTTCCAGTGTTTTCTCCAAGTAGAATGATTATGTCACCTTCGTTTTTGAAGTCTTTTGTCATTCTATTATTGATGTTTTCAAGAACTCCAACGCAAACAACAGTAGGTGTTGGATATATGGCTCTTTTTTTATTGCCAACTACTGTTTCGTTGTAAAAGCTGACGTTTCCGCTAACGACAGGTGTTTCGAGGATTTTACAGGCGTCAGCCATTCCGTCTGTGCATTTTACAAATTGCCACATTATTTCAGGGTCCTCAGGACTTCCAAAGTTTAGGCAATCAGTTATTGCTCTTGGAGTAGCACCGCTGCATGCTACGTTTCTTGCTGCCTCTGCTACGGCAATTTTTCCTCCCTCGTAGGGATTTAAATAGCAATAGCGGGAGTTGCAATCTGAGCTTATGGCTATTCCTTTTTCTGTTCCTTTTACTCTTAGAACGGAGGCATCAGATCCCGGATATACCGTGGTATTAATCTGGACCATGTGGTCATACTGCTGGTATATCCATCGTTTGCTTGCTATTGTTGGAGAGGAGAGAAGTTTTTTCGTTATTTCATTGTAATCTTCCGGTTCTTTTATGATTTCTGGATCATATTTCATATTTTCTTTTATGTATGAAGGCATCTTGAAAGGACGATAGTAAACGGGAGATTCTTCGGTTAGTATGTCTATCGGAAGTTCGGCAACTTTATCACCGTGCCATAGTAACTTTATAACAGGTTCTTCTATAATTTCTCCTATTATGCAGGCATCAAGCCCCCATTTCTTGAAAACGTTCATAATTTTATCTTCTTTACCTTTTTCACATACTACGAGCATTCTTTCCTGTGATTCGGATAACATTATTTCATAGGGGGTCATGCCTTCTTCTCTCGTTGGCACTTTGTCAAGTTCAAGTTTGATTCCGACGTTTCCTCTTGAGGCCATTTCTACGGATGACGATGTTAAACCTGCTGCTCCCATGTCTTGAATTGCTACTATTCCGTCGGTTTCCATTGCTTCAAGGCACGCCTCTATTAAAAGCTTTTCAACAAACGGATCTCCAACCTGAACGTTGACTTTCTTTTCAACTTCTTCCTCAGATGAAAACTCTTCTGATGCCATTGTGGCGCCGTGGATACCGTCTCTTCCAGTCTTTGATCCCACATAGATTACGGGATTTCCTACACCTGCAGCTTTTGCATAGAATATCTTGTTCTTTTCAACAAGTCCGAGTGCAAATGCATTAACGAGAGGATTGGTTTGATAGCAGCTGTCAAAGTAGACTTCTCCTCCGACAGTTGGTACTCCGACACAGTTTCCATAGTGACTTATTCCGGAAACTACCCCTTTTACTATGTATTTCATCTTGGGATCGTCAAGCTCTCCGAATCTCAGTGAGTTCATACAGGCTATCGGTCTTGCTCCCATGGTGAAGACATCTCTCAGGATGCCTCCCACTCCGGTGGCAGCTCCGTTGAACGGTTCTATAAATGATGGATGGTTGTGGGATTCTACTTTAAATGCTGCGCATATTTCTTTTTCTTCATCGATCATGATTATTCCGGCATTTTCACCGGGGCCCTGAACCACCCATGGTGCTTTTGTGGGAAATTTTGAAAGATGGGCTCTTGAGGATTTGTAAGAGCAGTGTTCAGACCACATTGCAGAAAATATACCAAGTTCAACGAGGTTAGGTTCTCTTCCCAGCAGTTTTACTATCTTTTTATACTCTTCCATTGGCACGTGGCTTTCTATTGTTTTTTTATCCATAGTTGTTGCTCCTTTAGTAGTTTCTCGGTCCAAAAAGTGCTGTTCCAATTCTAACAATTGTAGCTCCCTCTTCTACGGCAATCTCAAAGTCGTGCGACATTCCCATTGAAAGATGAGGGAAATTTCTCTTAAATTCTTCTTCCATTTTTTCTTTTATATTTCTCAGTCGCTGGAAATAGGGTCTTACGTCTTCCGCATTTTCAAAATATGGAGGAATTGTCATAAAGCCTAGAAGTTGCAGATTGGGGCTGGATAGTATGGTGTCTATCAATTCTGGGACTTCGCCTTCTTTGCATCCGTGTTTTGTTTCTTCTGGGGATAGTTTAACTTCTATTAGTACTTTCTGAATTTTGTTTTCCTTGTCGGCTCGTTTTTGTAGCTCTTCAACTAAAGCTTTAGAGTCAACGGAATGGATTAGCTCGAACATTTTTACCACATATTTTGCTTTATTTTTTTGCAAGTGTCCTATAAAATGCCATTCTATTGGCAGGTCTGAAAGAGCGGGAATTTTGTCTCTTGCTTCTTGAACTCGATTTTCTCCAAAAACTTTTATTCCTGCGTTGAATGCTTCTCGAATCTCTTGAGGAGTTCTTGTTTTGGAGGCGGCAAGTAGTGTTATTTCTTCCGGTTTTCTTCCGGCTCTTTCAGCAGCCTTTGTTATTTTTTCTTGTATCTTCATCAGGTTTTCTTTAATTCCCATTTTCTACCCTCTCATAGACTTGGTTTGCAAAGAACCAGAGATCTTCACTAAGCTCTGATTCTGTTCTGTCCATAAATTGCTCTGGCGGCGCGTCGCATATGCCGTTTTTATAATCTGTTATACCTACGGCAACGAATCCTTTTTTTTCAAAGCTTCCTTTTCCGTTAAATCTGAAAATATTAAGCTGAATGAATTTAACGTTTGATGATGACCTAAAAACCTCTTTTGATAGTTTTTGCCAGAAGACTTCGTTTCCTTTTTTAAGTATCAAACGGGTTTTTCTATCCTTTATTTCTGAACCATCTAAGTCGTAAAACAGATATTTGATGTTAACGAATACACCTTTCTTTCCGTTTTCAAGTGTTACGGTTTTTATGTCGTCTTCCGTGAGGGGCAATACTTTTGGGAAGTAGCCAAGTCTTTCTGTTATGGCACTAGATACTCTGGCACTGTTAAATGTGTCTATTACCATGTTTAATTTGTTTAGTATGCTTGATATCGGAAGGTATGCGTTTGATGAGGTTGATATGGGGACAATGTTTCCTGCATAACCGTTTATAATGAAGAGATTGTCTTTAAGCTTTATGCAGAAAGTTCCTTTTTTTAGAAAGGTTATTTCTCTTCCAGTTTCAGGATTTATGAGAGAGGCGTTTTTTAAAATTACTCCTGCCGGGAACTTTCCATTGAAAATTGTTGTGAACTTTCTGGGAATTGCTGTTATTCCCCTTTCCGTTTGGATAACGGCTATGTCGTTTTTGATGAGTATTACAGGATATACCTTCCCGGCATTCAGCGTTATCTTTCCAATTTTGGTGCTTCCTTCCATATCCTTATTTATAAGCAGGAATTTTCCCTTTATAGTTTCTGTGAATAGAATGTTTGGTGATGTTTCAGTGATTTTTGTAAAGTCACTGTCAATCCATCCTCTGTTATTTCTTGCCCAGTTTTTATAGTAGTTAAAAACGGGAGAAGTGCTATTTTTATCTATGGTTTCTACTATTTCTCCGTCAGGTTTGTTTCTTATTGATAACGAGTCTATCATTACTGTTGCTGTATCGGCAAGAGCTGTGTTAAATAGTCCCAGGATCAAGGCAGTTGTGGCAATATTTTTAAGCAGTTTCATTTTTCTCTCCTTACAAACATAATGGCTTCAGCTTCTGCTACTTTTGTTCCGTCTGCTTTTTCCATGATGGCCACGGTTTCTTTTATCCGTTTTCTGTCTTTTTTTATCCAGGCTTTTACCCTGACTTTTTCTCCGGCCATGAGCGGGTTGTGAAACTTAACGGTAATTTTTCCGGTTAAAAATCTTTCTTCTTTTGTCTGTAAGTAAGCCATAGCTTCATCCAGTATCAGAGATATGATACCTCCGTGGATAATATTGTCATATCCTTGATAAATTTTGTCTAAGCTGAAAGTGCTTTCAACTCTGTCAGGATATTTTTCAAACTTTAGATGCATACCTTTTGGATTGTCTTTTCCGCATACAAAGCAAAAACTGTCTCTTCTGGGAAGCTCTGTTTTATCGTTCATTATGCCTCGAGATTAGCTAAAGATAATTATCAACATTTGAATTATAGCAAGTGTTGGACTATCCTTTTTTGATAACTTTTATTTTTGGTTTTCCGTCAGAGATCACTTCTTCTTCAATACCTTCCTTGCCCTTTTTGAACTCTTCCTTTGCAAGCTTGAAGCTTTTTATGAGTTTTATTAATCTGTCTCCTTTGAAGGCAAGCACGGCAATTATTGCTACCAGAATCCATTCAAACACGATTTCCTCCGATCCGGTAAACTTGGACCTTCTATACATGATGTATTATACTTTATTTTGCGGTATTTTGCCGGTAAATCTCTAAATTGGGAATTTCCCTCTTTACAAACAGACTTCACTTTGATAAATTTCACTTTGCCTTTGCCACCGGTGAAACAGAATAGGAGGTTTTTGATGGCTGTAGATAAAGATGTCAAACAGGAAATTATAAAGAAGTATGGTTTTCATGAGAAGGATACCGGTTCTCCAGAAGTGCAAATTGCTCTTCTTACTGAAAGAATCAAAATCTTAACAGAACATTTTAAAGAGCATAAGCACGATAACAACAATAAGAGGGCTCTTTATAAGCTGGTTGGAAGGAGAAAGAGGCTTCTCAGGTATCTGAAAGAGAAGGACTTTAACAGGTATAAGAATATCGTTCTAAAGCTTGGTTTAAGGAAGTAATCCGGGGGGCTTCAAAGCCCCCTTTTCTTTTTCTGCCGTCAAAAATCTCTTACCAAACCTTCCCGGTTTAGTGATATACTTATAGGTGTTTAGCTGGCAGTTTGCCTGTGAATATAATTAAGAAAAATAACAGTTTTGAAATATAGAATAAATTAATGAAATGGTAATTTTTAAGGAGGAAACAGATGCCAATAACAGAAGTTTCAGGTGAAATTGGAGGGAGACCTCTTGTTTTTCAAACGGGAAAAGTAGCCAAACAGGCTGATGGAAGTGTTCTTGTTTTTCAGGGGGATACAGTTGTTCTTGTTACTGCCGTGATGTCCGATGAACCGAGAGAAGATATAGATTTCTTTCCCCTGCTTGTGGAATACAGAGAAAGGGCTTATGCTGCGGGAAAAATTCCCGGTGGATTTATAAAGAGAGAAGGTAAACCTTCCGATGAAGAGGTTTTAAAATCAAGGGTTATAGACCGTTCAATACGCCCTATTTTCCCAAAAGGTTTCAGGAATGATGTTCAGGTTATAGCGTTTGTTATCTCTGCAGACCAGGAGAATGATCCTTCAATCCTGGCAATTAATGGGGCTTCGGCAGCGCTTCACATTTCAAAAATACCTTTTGAAAAGCCCGTTGCAGGCGTCAGAGTGTGCCGTATAGATGGAAAGCTTGTTATTAATCCTTCCTATGAAGACAGACAGAGGGCGGATATTAACCTTATTGTTTCCGGGACGGAAGATGCAGTTGTTATGGTTGAAGGTGGAGCAGACGAGGTTCCAGAAGAGGAAGTCCTTGATGCCATTCTTTTTGCTCATGAAGAGATCAAAAAGATAATAAAACTTCAGGAAGAGCTTAGAAGTCTTGTAGGGAAGGAAAAATATGAGTTTACCGTTCCGTCTCTTGATGAGGAGACTAAAGAAAAAATAGAAAAGTGGGTAATGGAAAGAATAGAGCCTGTTATAACTATTCCTGATAAACATGAAAGAAGAATGAAGCTCCGTGCTTTAAGAGAGGAGATGTTTGTTGAGCTCAACATTCCTGAAGAACTTGCGAAGCTTGCAAAGGAGGCTTTTGCAGAGGCCGAGAAAAAATTTGTAAGACAGCTTGTTCTTGAGAAAGGAATAAGAATAGATGGAAGAAAACCTGATGAGATAAGGCCTATTTCAATAGAAGTAGGAACTCTTCCAAGGGCTCATGGTTCTGCTCTGTTTACGAGGGGGCAGACTCAGGCTCTTGTTACCACAACACTTGGAACGCCTGAAGAATATCAGTTTGTTGAAGGTTTAATGCCCGGAGAAGAGAAAAGATTTATGCTTCACTATAACTTCCCGCCTTTCTGTGTTGGAGAAATTTCTCCTATGAGGGGACCTGGCAGGAGAGAAATTGGTCACGGTGCTCTTGCAGAAAGAGCTCTTGTTCCTGTTATTCCAGAGGAATCAGAATTTCCTTACGTGATAAGGGTTGTTTCGGATATTCTTGAATCAAACGGTTCATCCTCAATGGCAACGGTTTGCGGTGGTAGTCTTTCCCTTATGGATGCTGGTGTGCCTATAAAGGCACAGGTTGCCGGGATTGCCATGGGATTGATTATTGAGGGTGATAAGTTTGTTGTGCTTTCTGATATTTTGGGTGATGAGGATCACCTTGGGGATATGGATTTTAAGGTTGCAGGGACAAGAAAAGGTGTTACTGCAATTCAGATGGACTTAAAAGTTACCGGGATTAACAGGGATATTCTTGTAACAGCTCTGAAACAGGCAAGAGACGGCAGGATGTATATCCTTGATAAAATGGATGCTGTTATAAGTGAACCTCGTAAGGAAATTTCTCCTTATGCGCCGAGAATTGTTACAACTCACATCGATCCTGATAAGACGAGAGATCTTATAGGTCCCGGTGGAAAGACTATTAAGATGATTCTTGACAAAGCTGGTGTGAAGATAGACATAAAAGAGGATGGAACAGTTCTTGTTTCAGCACCGTCTGAAGAAGCTGCAATGCAGGCTATAAAGATGATTAAAGATGTTACTAAAGATATAGCCGTTGGAAACACTTATCTTGGGAAAGTTACAAGGGTTGAAAATTATGGTGCTTTTGTGGAAATGTTTCCCGGTAAAGTTGGACTTGTTCACATATCAAAGCTGCCTCCTGAATTTAAAGAAGATATCTTCAAAAAGATAAAGGTTGGAGATCTTCTTCCTGTTAAAGTTGTTGATGTTGATCAGATGGGAAGACCAAAACTCAGCCGGATTGATGTTAATGAGGAAGAAGAAAGAGAACTGAGGAGAAGTGGAGGTTTTTACTCTGATCCGGAGGTTAATGAAGAGTGAGTAAGTTTAGCTGGGGTGCCGGTTGGGTATATGTAAGAGGAACGAGGATTGCCTTTGACGATAGATTCCTTGATGTTGCCGTTAAACTTCACGATATATTTGGCGGGAAAATAGAAAGGGAAGAGAATCATTTTGTTCTTTCTCTTCCTGCTTTTCCTTCTGTTGATAAAGTGGATATTGAATTTGTTAAAGGTGCTTTTGAGGCCGGAGGAGTCTGGGGAAATAAGAGTGTATTCATCCCTCTAATTTCTTCCTTTGAGAGTGAAATGGAAGAAATTTTATCTCCGTTTTTCTCTATAAAAACAAAAGAGGGGTTTTTTTTAAACGGTGATGGTGCTATTTTATTCCTTCATGCCATCTATGATGAGTCGTTGGGAGAATGCTCAAACTACCATTTTGAAAAGTTTCTTTCTTTCCTTTTTGGAGCCCCGTGGCAGAGGAGTTATGTAGAGGTTGCTGTTGAAGATGGGGGTATTCTTCCATTTAAAAAAAGAGTTTCAGATAGTGGCTGGGATCTTCACCTTGTTGAATTGATAAAAAGAGAGGGAAATATCTATTTTTTCGATACCAAAGTGAAGGTCAAACCGCCTGCCGGTTATTATCTTGATCTTGTACCCCGCTCAAGCATCTTTAAGAGCGGATTCATGCTGGCTAATTCTGTTGGTATAATAGATATGACCTATAGAGGAACCATAAAAGTTCCACTTGTAAAAGTGAATTCTAAAGCACCTGAACCGGAACTTCCCTGGAGAGCAGTTCAGCTCATCCCAAGACGTTACTATCCCCTTGAGATTAGACAGGTTGCTTCTCTTGATGAAACATTAAGAGGAGAGGGAGGCTTTGGGAGCACGGGAAGGTAAGAAGTGATACCGCTAAAAGATTTAAATAAAAGGGAAACCGTTCCAGTGGTTACCACCTTTTTGGTGGTAGCCTGTTTTGTTGTCTTCTTTTATGAGCTATCTGCCGGAAAGTATGTTGTATATCTCATTCATGCTTTTGGAGTTATTCCATATGAAATAACGCACGGTGTTGACATACCACCGCCGGATCCTTTTACGCCCTACGGGAATTTGATATCTCATCAATATCTTCATGGAGGGTTCTTCCACATTATAGGAAACATGCTTTTTCTCTGGATTTTCGGTGATAACGTGGAGGACTATTTCGGAAAAATTCCATTTTTTCTCTTCTACACGTTTTGCGGTATAGTTGCTGCGCTTATTCAGGTGTTTGCGTATCCCGATTCGGTAGCACCATTGATAGGAGCTTCAGGAGCTATAAGCGGAGTGCTGGGAGCATATTTTATACTTTATCCTGATGCGAAGATTGTTACGCTCGTTTTTCTTGGATTTTTCATAGATATTGTTGTTATTCCGGCTTACATCTGGATAATTTTCTGGTTTATTATGCAGCTTTTAAGCCTTCTTTCCACCGCTTCAGCCGGTGGTGCTGGTGTTGCATGGTTTGCCCATATAGGGGGATTTTTAGTAGGACTTTTTATTGCTAAGTTGCTAATTTCCCGGAAAGGTAGGCCTGTCAAAGTAATCTAAAAACTTTAATATAGCCGTATTACTCTTAACATTTTTTTCATTTTGATGTATGACGGTATGAATTGTGATTCAATCTTCACGGGAGGTGGAAAAAATGAGGAAGTTGTTGACTCTAGCTTTACCTTTGATTATTGCTTCAACTGCATTTGCAAGTTCTTCTGACACTGTTGTTATCGGGACCCTTGATAAGTGGAAAGTTCTTGATCCTGCTAAAGCTTACGATGTGATGAGTTGTAACCTTATGCAAAACACATTTATTGGGCTTTACGGTTATAAACCCGGTTCTACCGTTCCTGAACCTGTTCTTGCAAAGAGTGTAGATATTTCAAAGGACGGGAAGACTTACATTTTTCACCTTAAGAAAGGTTTAAAATTTCAGAACGGTGAAGAGATTACCGCTTATACGCTTAAACGTTCCTGGGATAGAGTTTTTAAACTTAAGGGAGATCCTGCGTTTCTTCTGACGGATGTTGTTAAATCTTATAAAGCAAAGGATAAATATACATTTGAAGTTCACCTTAAATATCCGTTTTCACCATTTTTAGCAGTTACCGCTTTCACAGTTGCGTATCCTGTTCCTTCTATTTATCCTCAAAACAGTTTCTTTAAAGGTATCAAGTATCCAGCTTCAGGACCTCTTACAATTAGAAAGATTAAGAGAGACAGATATGTTTATCTAACCAGGAATCCTAAATATTTTGATTTTAAAGATGTTAAAGCCAAGAAGATTCTAATCAGGCAATACCAGAACGCTCAGACGATTCGTCTTGCCCTTGAAAGGGGTGATATTGACATGACAGGTTCTCTTAACACGCTTGATGTTAAGGACTTTATAACCAATCCTTCTCTTAAGTCTCGCTTTAATGTTTACGTTGCACCAAGTTTCGTAATTTCTTACATTGTTTTTAATGCCAAGAAGGCGCCGTTCAATAATTCTAAAGTTAGGAAAGCCATTGCTTATCTTATCGACAGAAATGAAATCAAGAAGTTTGCTTACAACAACATTCTTCATGAGAATCTTTACTCTCTCATTCCGATTAACATGTGGGGACATAAAGATGTCTTTAATAAAAAACCTAATGTTGAAAAGGCTTTAAAACTTCTTGCTGAAGCCGGCTATAATAAGAATCATCCTCTTGTCATAAACTACTGGTATCCTCAAGGACATTACGGTGCTGATGTTGATAAGGAAGCTCAAATCATTAAATCACAGCTTGAAAAGACAGGAGTGATAAAGGTAAATCTTAAAACGACGGAATGGCCTACGTATCTTGATTACATGACAAAAGGAATTCTCGGAATGTTCAGACTTGGCTGGGCACCAGACTATGTAGATCCTGATGATTACATCTATCCGTTTATGCATTCAAAGACAGACGCTTCCCTCGGTTCCTTCTATTCAAATCCAGAGGTTGACGCTCTTATTCAGAAAGCTCGTTCAGTTAGTGATAAAGCTGAAAGGGAAAAACTTTACTATGAGATTCAGGATTATCTGTGGAAGGATGTTCCTTACATACCTCTCTTCCAGTCAGAGGCGGCTATTGTTGCCAACAAGAGTGTTAGAGGTGTAACAAACGATCCTATCTATCCGAGATACTATCTCCTTCATAAGTAATCTTTTAAAAGTCCCCCTTATGTGCTATCTTGAGGGGGGACTTTTGTGTTAATTTCTGTTTAAGGAGATGAGAAGAGGGTAATGAGAGGGTTGTTGAAGTATATAGGATACAGGCTTGTTTCTTCTGTGGTGATGATTTTCTTAATGGTTACATTTGTATTTTTCCTGCTTAGAATTCTACCAGGTGATCCGGTTTTGGCACTTACGGGTGGAAAGGCACCGCCAGAAGTTGTTAAGCAGTTGAAAGAGCAGTTAGGACTTAATCTTCCTATATATAAGCAGTATTTAAAGTTTCTTTCTGACATACTACACGGTAATCTTGGAACTTCTATAGTTACCGGGGAAAGCATTAAAAGTGAACTTCTTGAAAGATTCCCCGCCACTCTGGAGCTATCTATCGTAAGTATTATTCTGGCGGCCGGCTGGGGTATTGTTCTGGGTATTGAGGGAGCAAGGCGTGAAGGTAGTGTGTTTGATTTTGTTACCAAGTTAATAGCTCTTTCTTTCTATGCTATTCCTATATTTTTCGTAGGTATTATGATGCAGTATATTTTTGGTGTGAAGCTCGGCTGGTTTCCGATTTCAGGAAGAATTGATCCTCTAAATGAGCCTGACCACGTTATAACAGGCCTTTACCTTGTTGACACTCTTTTGACAAAGAATTTTGCAGGCTTTGTTGATGCCCTTAAGCACATTTTCCTTCCTGCTTTCTCTTTGTCTCTTGTTCTTTTTTCTGTCATATACAGAATTACGCGGAGCAACATGATTTTGCAGCTTAAGAAAGAATATGTAAAAGCTGCGAGAGCAAGAGGATTGAAGGAAAGGAGAGTGATTTACTATCACGCATTTAAGAATGCTTTTATTCCGATTTTTACTCTTATAGGTCTTCAATTTGCTGGACTTTTGGGCGGAGCAATCCTTACAGAGAATGTCTTTTCATGGCCCGGGCTTGGTTCTTACTTAATTGAAAGAATCGGTTACAGAGATTTTCCAGCAATTCAGGGGGCTATTCTGTTTTATGCTGTTATTGTTGTGTTTATATCTATCGCGATAGATATAATTTGTGCTCTTATGAATCCAAAAATTAAGTATGAGTAGGGTTTGCAGGATGAACTTAAAGAAGGTACAGCTCTTTCTGGGAATATTTATTGTTGTTTTTCTTATTGTTATTGCGTTGTTTGGTCCTTACCTTACGTCGGCTGATCCGATCGCTATTTCAAATGCCACATTTTCACCCCCATCTTCCCAGCACATATTCGGAACGGATGCTCTGGGAAGAGATATTTTTGCAAGAGTTCTCTATGGAGCTAGAATTTCTCTTCTGGTATCTCTTTTAGCTGTTGCGATAGGGGTATCTGCAGGGACATTTTTGGGTTTGGTTTCAGGTTTTTTCGGTGGAATTGTTGATAAGGTTCTGGTTCTTATGATGGATGCCATGTATGCATTTCCGGGTCTGCTTCTTGCTATTACGTTTACAGCGTTTCTCGGGCAGGGCATAAAAAATGTTGCGATAGCTATTGCCATAGCTTTTATTCCAACTTACTTCAGGCTTGTTCGTAATCAGGTTCTTTCTCTTAAAAGGGAGCCTTTTGTGGAGGCAGCACAGGTATTTAAAGTGCCACTCTGGAAAATAATCTTTATTTATATTTTACTGCCGATTATTCCCACTCTTGCTGGGATTCTGGCTCTTTCAATAGGTGATGCTATTTTGACAGAGGCGGGACTTTCATACCTCGGACTTGGTGTTCCTCCACCAACCCCTGACTGGGGTGCAGATCTTTCAACCGGCCAGCACTACATCCTTCAGGATTACTGGTGGTGTTTTGTCTTTTCGGGTCTTGCCATATTCCTTGCTGTTCTTGGATTTGCCCTTATCGGTGATTACCTATCAGAGGAAAAGCTATGATAGAGGTAAGCCATTTAACAATTACATATCCTAACGGGTTTGTTGCCGTTAAAAATGTTTCGTTTAGTATTGATAAGAAAGAGGTTTTTGCTCTTGTCGGCGAGAGTGGTTGCGGAAAATCAACAACGGCTCATGCTCTCATAAGGCTTCTTCCAAAGGGGAGCAGGATAGAAGGTTCTTTTAAGCTTTCAGGTAGAGAGATAGTTTCCCTTAAAGAGAAAGAGATGAGGAAAGTCAGGGGAAAAGAGATAGGTATGGTGTTTCAGGATCCCCTTAATGCCCTTAATCCCCTTGTTAGAGTTAGAGAACATTTTTTTGAAACGTTTGCAGCTCACGGAATTAAGAAATCCAGAGATGAACTTCTCGGGAGAGTTAGAGAACTTTTTGAGTTTATAGATCTTCCTTTTGAGAAAGTTAATTCTTATCCATTTGAGCTTTCCGGCGGGCAGCGTCAGAGGGTTATGTTCGCCATCGCTCTTGTTTTGAATCCTCGTCTTATAATTCTTGACGAGCCGACAACTGCACTTGATGTTCTTGCCCAAAAAAAGGTTCTTGGATTGATAGATAAAACTAAGGAGACTTTTGATTCTGCAACTCTTCTTATCACTCATGATATGGGAGTTGTTAACGAAGTTGCCGACAAGGTGGCTGTTATGTATAAAGGTGTAATTATGGAAAAAGGTGATAAGGATAAGGTGCTTCATTCTCCCATTCATCCTTACACCAGGCTTCTTATTTCCTGTGTTCCTAAATATGATATCCATGATACTTCCATTCCCGATATTCCTTTGGAAGATAAGAATGTAGAAGGATGTCCTTTTGCTCCAAGATGTCCGAAGGTTTCTGACAGATGCTTTAAAGAGCTTCCCAAACCTGTTGTTGTAAAAGGAAGAGAGGTGTCTTGTTTTAATGTTGAAAGTTGATGGATTGAACATAAAGATTGTAAGAAGTAGAAGAAAGACTATTTCTCTGGAAGTTAGTGATTCTGGAGAAGTTATTTTGAAATCACCTGAAAATCTTTCCAGGGCTTTCCTTAGAAAGTTCGTTTTAAAACATAGAAACTGGCTATTTCAAAAGCTCTTTGATGTTGAAGAGAAAAAGAAATTTTTCGAAGGAAGAGGCTTCAGAGACGGTGCCGTTTTTTACTATTTCGGTGTTCCTTATGTTTTAAAGGTGATTGAATCTTCTATTTCTCTTAAACTTTCCGGTAATTACTCTCTTCTTTCTTCCGACTGGTTGAGTGATGCGAAAGGTGTTTTTATTACCTGGTATAAGAAGGTCGGATTGCCGTATATAACTGAACGAGTTAGGTTTTTTGCAGAGGACAGATTTTCTTATAAAAATGTGAAAATTACACGGGCAGAAAAAAGGTGGGGTTCCTGTTCAGGAAGTAACTCTCTCTGCTTTTCTTACAGGGTTTTGATGCTTCCAGAAGAGATTCTGGATTATATTGTTGTTCACGAGATAGCTCATATAAAAGAGAAGAATCATTCAAAACGTTTCTGGAAGTTAGGTAGTGTACGATATTTTGTGTAAGCTTGAGAAATGGGATAACCTCCTGGGGAACACCCCACAAATACCAACCCCAGGAGGCAAAAATGGAACTACAGAAGATTTTACCAGACCTAGTTAAGGAAGTGGTAAAGCAAACCTTAGAGTCAATCATGACGGCTGAAAGAGAAGTGTTTCTTAAAGAACATGGAGGAACAAAGAACGGCTTTTACGTTAGAAACTTAGATACTGTTATCGGTAAGCTTGAAAATCTGAGAATTCCAAGAGATAGAGAGGGAAAATTCAGAACAAAGTTGATAGAACCTTATAGAAGAAGAGATATCAATCTTGAAGACTTAATACTTGGGATGTTTGCCTCTGGTATGAGTGCAAGAGCAGTAGCCCAGGCTCTTGAAAGCGTGTTTGAACTTAAATACTCACCCTCAACCATAAGCAAAATATCGCAGGTAACCTTAGAGGAAATA